>CAZLCF010000301.1:0-3480 GCA_964557905.1 uncultured Rikenellaceae bacterium
ATATTGTTGTGCAATTCCTTTCAGAAGCGGTCCTGATAAGCGTAACAGGCGGTTTTATAGGAGTATTCCTTGGAGTTATCATGGCCAAGCTGATAGAGCAGATAGCGGGAATTATGACTATTGTGTCATTTTTCTCAGTATTTATTGCTTTCGGCGTATCAGCAGCAGTAGGTGTGATTTTTGGATATTCACCTGCGAAACGCGCATCAGAAAGAGACCCGATAGAATCATTAAGATATGAATAAAATATTAAAGATGAAGAAGTTAGTTGTATATTCTACCATAGCTGGTTTCCTCTTTACATTACAAAATACGGTTGCTCAGGAGGTCAAAAAGCTTACATTTGAAGAAGTGATCAATCTGGCAGAGACACAATCTCCAAATGCACTTATGGCACAGCACAGGTTCCGTGCAAGCTACTGGCAGTACAGAACATTCGTTGCCCAGTACAAACCTTCCCTCACTTTAACAGGAACCACTCCCGATTACAGCAAAACTTATACAAGGGTCTGGAACTCTGGCCTTGAACAATGGGATTATGCCGAAACCAATGTTTTACAAACACTTGGTTCTCTTTCCCTTTCTCAGAATATTGGTCTTACAGGCGGAACAATATCGCTTAATTCAGACCTTACCCTTGAAAATGACTTCATCAGAAAGACCGACAAGTATATTACCGCGCCGGTTTTTATCAGACTTACTCAGCCTCTTTTAAGGTATAACTCGCTTAAATGGCAGAAAAAAACAGAGCCATTAAAATACGAATCAGCCAAGAAGACCTTTCTTGAGAATATAGAAGCTGTTCATGCCCAGGCTGTGCAGATTTTCTTTTCTCTGGCTCTTGCCCAGATAAACAAGCAGATCGCGGAAATGAATTACCTGAACGCCGATACTTTATGGAGAATGGCACAGGGGCGTTATAACCTTGGAACAATTGCGGAAGATGAACTTCTCCAGATGCAGCTTTCGTGGCTGAATTCCGAAACGTCAAGGAAGCAGGCTGAGATGAACCTGAGAGACAGGGAGATCCGCCTGAGATCATTCCTGGGATTCAACGAGAGTGTAAGGATAGAACTTATACTTCCTACTGAAATTCCTGATCTGCAGGTTAATGCTCAGGAAGTTCTTGAACTAGCACATGCCAATAATCCTGAAATGCTCACTCAGCAGCTTACCCTGCTAACTGCACAAAGTAATGTTGCGCAGGCTAAAGCAGAGAAGGGGCTTAATGCCAACCTGACAGCCTCCTTCGGATTAAGAGATCAGGACCCTGTTTTTGCCAACGCATACTCACAATCTAATCAACAGCAGACCGTAAGATTTGGGATAACGTTACCAATACTTGACTGGGGACTTGGCAGGGGAAAATACAGGATGGCACAGTCAAGCCTTGAGCTGGCACAGGTGCAATCGGAACAGGCACTTGTTGACTTTGATCAGAATCTTCTGCTCGATGTTGAACAATTCAATCTCCAGGCAGAACAGGTTGCCATAGCTGCCAAATCGGATACTGTCGCCGCAAAAATGTATGAAGTCACCAAGCAAAGGTTCCTTATAGGCAAAATTGCAGTGCTTGAACTTAATAATGCAGACACTAAAAAAGACGAGAACAGAAGAGCGTATGTCATGGCATTGCAGAACTACTGGAATTATTTCTTCAATATCCGCAGTCTGTCCCTTTATGATTTTCTTAACAGGAAACCGCTGGAATCAGACTATGAAATGCTGGTGGAATAGGAAAAACTTTAATTAACAGATAAAGGCTGGATATTGGATATTCAGCCTTTTTTATATAAAAATTTAATATATTTGCGCCTCAATAAACAAGTATCACAAATATTTACGGAATAATTCAAAATAGATACAAATGCAGAACAAAGCAGCTATTATCATTCTGGCAATTGCATTGGCGCTGGTATCTGTATATCAGCTTTCATTTACTTTCGCAACATCTAAAGTCAAGAGGGATGCCAAGACATTTGCCCAGGGCGATCTGGTAAAGCAGAATCATTATATTGATTCGATTGCTACACTTACAAAAGATGACTGGCGCTTTTTGGGATATACTTTCAAGGAGTGTCAGAAGAGAGAGATTAACCTTGGTCTCGACCTTAAAGGCGGAATGGATGTTATCCTTGAGGTTTCTGTTGAGGACATTCTTAAGGCTCTGTCCAATTACAGCACAGATAAGACATTTGCCGAAGCTCTTGCAAGGGCAAAACAAACTCAGCAGCAAAGCCAGGTTGATTTTCTTACCCTTTTCGGGAGAGCTTTCCAGGAAATTGACCCGAATGCAAAACTGGCTGCAATTTTCGGGACAGTTGACCTGAGGGACAGGATTAACTTCAATTCCACGAATGAAGAGGTACTTAGTGTTCTCGATAATGAGGTTACAAGCGCCATTGACAACTCATTCAATATACTCAGGACCAGGATTGACCGTTTTGGCGTTGTTCAGCCCAATATTACAAAACTTGCCACAAAAGGCCGTATACTTATCTCTCTTCCCGGACAGACTGATCCTCAGCGTGTTCGTGAATTGCTCCAGGGAACGGCAAACCTCGAATTCTGGGAAACGTACGAGAACGGTGAAGTAATAGGTTATCTGTCTGCCGCAAACAATCTCCTTAAGGAAATCCAGGATAATTCACGGAAAACTGAAATTACTCCTGATCAGGGCGTTCCGGAAACTGCTGCTGCCGACACAACAAAAAAGGAAGACCAGAGCCTGCTTGATCTCATTGAAAAAGATACAACACAGCCAGCTGCTGCAAGCACACTTGAAGAATTCACGGTACAGAATCCTTTATTTGGGATTCTTAATCCGCGTGTAACTGCCCAGGGTGAACCGTTAGCTTCAAGCATGGTCGGCCTGGCAAGCGGAAAAGATACTGCAAAAGTCGACAGTTACCTGAGTATGAATCAGATAAAGGCACTGTTCCCCCGTGATCTGAAATTTGTCTGGAGTCAGAATCCTTATAAATACGACGAAACAAAGACATATTACGAACTGCATGCAATAAAGGTAACAACGCGTGATGGACGTGCGCCACTTGGCGGTGATGCGATAACCGGAGCAAGACCATCCTCGGGAATAACCGGATCTGAAGTCAAGGTTGATTTTTCAATGAATGCAGAAGGAGCCAAGACCTGGCAAAGGATGACACGTGAAAATATTGACCGGTGCATCGCATTAGTGCTCGACGGCTATGTGCGTTCCTACCCCAGAGTTCAGAATGAAATTACCGGCGGTAGTACTGAAATTACTGGTGATTTTACAATTGAAGAAGCTGATGACCTGGCTAATATCCTGAAATCAGGAAAACTGCCTGCCCCTGCAAGAATAATTTCCGATACTGTTATCGGACCTACTCTTGGTAAAGAAGCTATAAATGCAGGATTGGTCTCATTTGTAATATCATTTTTTATTGTTCTGCTCTATATGATATTCTATTACAGTAAAAGTGCCGGGACTATAGC
>CAZLCF010000302.1:0-3475 GCA_964557905.1 uncultured Rikenellaceae bacterium
TTCTCAAATCATAAACCGAGAATTTCCCGTCAGGCACCCTTGCATTTTCAATTTTAAAATATTTCGCCTTAACCGGCTCTTCCAGTTCAATATAGTCATGACAGGCATCTATTGTATTATTGCTCTTATCAACAATAACATTCCACGATTTTTTATCGTCAGAGGCTAAAATCCTGTAACAATAAAATATGTCTTTACTGTCAGGTTTAAGTTGCGATTCATTGTCTGCAAAATTCACCTGGATAGCATTCACAGTTGATTTATCATCCAGTTCAACACTCAACCACTCTCCTGGATCTCCGGAACTTGCAGACCACCATGTCCTTATATCTTCATCGAAGGCATTATTAACCGGGTAATTATCCATAGCGGATGATGCTTCTGCATTCTTTTTATAGGATAGAAGCATCCATCCTGTAAAAAGATTCTCTTTTTCAAAATCGATCTTCTGGTCTGGCATGATAGTGGGATAATCACCAAAAGCCGTGAATGTTCTCAGCACGCCATCCTCATCGAACTCAGCAGGGAACAATCCAAGGCGGCGTTCAAACATGTGACGTACCGAAATAGACATGGTGGATATATGCCAGTAATTTCCGTATTTGTCCCGGAATGTTGAGCTGTGACCTGCACCTCCGGCAAACCCGCCGGGTTTATATGAAAAAGGGCTGTAAGTTTCATAACTGAATTGCCCCAGCGGTGAATCTGAAGTATAAACTCCGTCGGCATATGTCCTGAATTCGGTTCCCGGGGCTGCGTACTGGAGGTAATATCGGTTGTTATGTTTTGTCATCCAGGCTCCTTCATTCCAGCCATTCCTTGTTAACTCATTCTCTTCGCCGGGAATTTCCCAGCCGTATTTATCATTATTATGCTTTATAAAGACTTCCGGTTCTGTTACCGCCTGCATTTTTGAGTTAAGGTTCACCCCGTATATCGGAAGAAAGTTGGAACATCCCCAGTAAAGATATCTTTGTCCGTCGTCGTCCAGGAAAAAATTCGGATCCCAAACCGCAAATGGCAAAGTGTCCTTGATGGGTTTCCAGTTATCCTGGAATGGATCGGCAGTATGATAGATGGGTTTTCTTTCACCTGATGATGCAACATAGTATACCGTATCATTTATGGCAATCGCATCAGGGGCATAGTCTTCAATCGGTAGCGATTTAATCGGAAGGTAATTCCACAGGAGCAGGTCATCAGAATACCAGTACCCGCCACTGTGGGATACAAACAAAATATATTTGTCCTTAAATCTTATCAGTGCCGGATCAGCAGCTTCCCTGTACGAAGGTCCATTGGTGAACTGAAAACGATAGTTGAGATTAAGAGGATTGCAATAAGTTTTTCCTTTTTCAGGATTTTCTGACATACAAGAAACAACTAAGAGGAGTAATATAAGTTTTTTTTTCATTTTTCTGAAATTTATTTTTAACAGGCGACTGGTGTTCTAAAAGGTCCAAATTAATACTTTTACAATTATTTCGCCAAGTTCGTCAGGTGAGAGCGCCTTATGGTGAGAATCAGAATTCCCATAAGCAGCAGGGCCCCGCCCAGGATCCATAGAGACATCCTGATACTCCCGGCCCTGTCATTCACGATTCCGACCAGGGTAGGACCAACAAATCCTCCGAGGTTACCTACTGAATTGATGAGTGCAATGCCTCCGGCGGCTGCCGTTCCACTTAAGAAGGTCGTTGAAAGTGCCCAGAATGGCCCCATTGCAGATTTCAGCCCGACCAGCGATGCCATTAGTGCAATCATTGACAGATATGGATTTTGCAGGTATGCACTGAAGCCAAAGCCTGCTGCTGCAGCGAAAGCTGCTAATGCGACATGCCACCGTCTTTCCCCCGTTTTATCGGAATGGTATCCAATGATTAGCATAACGACAATAGATATTAGATAGGGAATTGCATTTATTAATCCTACAATAGAATAACTCTGTGCATAGAATTCCTTTATGATAGAGGGCAGCCACATTTCGTAGCCGTATATTCCGAGAGTCAGCAGAAAGTATATGAAACAGAGCAGCCAGATACGGCCGCTCATAAAAGCCTCAGCCAGACGAAAATGCGCCCGCCCCTCTGACTGAAGCGCCTCCTCGTCGAGACGTGACTGGATCCAGCCTTTTTCAGAAGAGGAAAGCCATCGTGCTTTCTGGGGACGGTCAGGAAGGACGAGGATGACTATCAGACCCAGAATTACACCTGGTATGCCTTCAAGAAGGAAAAGCAACTGCCATCCTTCCAGACCGCCCAAGCCATGAAGTTCAAGAATGGCCCCTGAAAGCGGAGAACCAACAATTCCTGCAACGACGGTACCCGTTGCGAAAAGTGCCACAGTATGCGCTCTCTCCTTGTCCGGGAACCAGTATGTCAGATAAAGGATCATTCCTGGATAGAAACCTGCTTCAGCTATGCCGAGAAGAAACCGTACTAAATAAAAGCCTGTTTTACTGCCAATGAATATCATGGAGGCAGAAATAATCCCCCAGACAATCATAATCCGGGCTATCCATATTCGTGCTCCGACACGTTGCAGGATAAGGTTGCTGGGTACCTCAAAAAGAAAGTAGCCTATAAAGAAAAGCCCGGCTCCCAGGCCATACACACTGCCAAAAACCCTGTCGTCCACACCAAGCACCTCCTGCAGCTGCAGTTTTGCAAAGCCGACATTTATACGGTCAACATAAGCTATTATGTAACAGATAAACATTAGCGGAATAAGACGCCAGGTGATCTTCGAATAGAGGTTGCGGGATTGTTCGGGAGTCAGAATTACCGGGTTGGATTGCGGAGAGAAAGTTGAAGATATGGAATTTTTACTGTAACCAGATTCCTGATCACCAATGGGATCTGTATGTTTCATCATTAGGTGTTAATAGTTTACTGCCTCGCTTCTGAAATGAGCCTCTCTGAAGTTTTCTGTATCAGGAAGGAAGATCTTATAAGTTGATTTTACATCGTAACCAATTTCAAGTGAACGGGAGATGAATTCCATCAGGTGTCCAGTAATGCTGTGATCATCGGAAAGAAATTGAAGGTGGAATCCGACAGTATTAATGTCACCAATATATTCCAGGCACCAGGATCCAACCAGGATTCCCTTAATATGCCTCCCTTCGTATACAGGCCTGTCTGCTAGCATTTGGTCCAGTGATTTATTATACGGTTTCCCCTGAATGTTCGCACCGCCACATTTGATATATTCGAATTCTGCATTTATCCGGAAAGCATAAAAAAATATTATACCAATGATTTAAGAGTTAGTATAAAGTTACAAAGAATCTCAGGATAATAGAAGGGGGGTTATTCTCATCAATATTCATTCTAAAAAATGACACTGACGAAAAAACAAGAAAAATTGTTGTAGAAAATACAGTTACTCAATATTTTTCTACTATTATTTCTACTACTGACAAAAAGACCACTGTAATTTATTGATTTACAATGGTCTCTTCTTATTAATGGTC
>CAZLCF010000303.1:0-3438 GCA_964557905.1 uncultured Rikenellaceae bacterium
TTTGGAGATGTTTTATATACAGTTGGCTTTGCAACAATACTGGCAGTTGTTGTGGCATGTCTTGGACTTTTTGGAATGGCAACTTATAGCATTCAGACAAGGCTGAAGGAAGTTGGCGTCAGAAAGGTTTTTGGTTCACAATCACAAAGTGTTGCACTGCTCATCGGCCGGACATTCATTATAATGCTGATAATTGCCGCTGCTATAGGAGCTCCACTGGCATATTTAATAAACTCAGCATGGCTTAAGTTTCTTGCTTTCCATGTTACATTTGGTGTAGGTACTCTCTTCACCGGCATTATAATTGTGTTTATAATAGGAATTTTGACAGTTCTTTCTCAAACACTTAAAGCTGCCAACTCAAATCCTGTCGATATTCTAAAATATGAGTAGGAAGCGTTGATTGGAATTTCTGTAATGGTATTGACGGATTACTTCGTCGTCCTGCTTCTCATGGTTGCTCCCGTAAGGTTTGTCCCAAATATTCTATCAGGAAATTGAATATGATCGTTACGGTCCGATAGTTGAATTAAACGTATCCTATGCTTTTAATATGACCGGCAAATCAGGTAAAAAAATTGAAAGTTCTTTTGGTAAGGAGCAGTTCTAACCTAACCTGTCTTACATAAGATTAATTAACTTAAATAATCGGTAATGAATATTACACTCCCGTGCCGTCAGTCACAATAGCATTATAAAGAATTTTATGAATCTATTTACATAGATAAAATGCTATTGTCTGACAACAATATATAATGGGAAAAACTTGCAGGGGCAATGACTTTAGCAAATGCACGCGATAAAAGTAATACGAGTAAATTTTGTTTTGAAGGAATATTTGAAGAGGCAACGGGTGTCAGACGACAAGCATCAAACGGCTGAAGGCCAGACGGAGCGAAGCGACAAACGTCAAACAGTGACAGATGACCGAAGGTCAGACCGCACGAAGTAACAGTCATCATTCATTTTTAATAAATTTATGGTGAAATAATACCCCATTTATAACACGATGGATACAATGAGAAAAATTTTCCCTTTTAAATTCTTATTTATAACTGCTTTTGCTATCCTTCTCCTTCATGTAAACATCTGCGGACAGAAAGCCGGAAAACCTGCTCTTGCTGATAAACCGCTTTTCCGTGATCCGGTTTTTGATGGAGCTGCCGATCCAACTGTAATATGGAACCGGAAAGAGAAAAAGTGGTTTATGTTCTATACTAACCGCAGGGCAAATGCCCCTGGTCTGGATGGTGTAACCTGGGTCCATGGAACCCTTATCGGAATTGCTGAATCAGCCGACGGCGGAGCAACCTGGAAATACCGTGATACCTGCGATATCCGCTACCGGAAAACTGATTATACCCACTGGGCTCCTGAAGTTGTCGAAAATAAAGGTATCTACCACATGTTCCTTACTTATGTCCCCGGGGTATTCAGAGACTGGAATCATCCACGCCGGATTATGCATCTGACGAGTAAAAACCTTATTAACTGGGATTTTGAATCAGAACTTGATCTGTCATCTGACCGGTGCATTGATGCATGTGTTTTCCCGTTGACGGATGGCACCTGGCGCATGTACTATAATAACGAACGGGACAGTAAATCAATATATTATGCTGATAGTCCCGATCTTTATAAATGGACGGATAACGGGGAAAAAGTAATAGGTGACCGCGGCGGAGAGGGTCCGAATGTGTTTTCATGGAAGGGAAAATACTGGATGGCAGTCGATAACTGGAGCGGATGCGGGATCTATTCCTCCGACGATCTTGTAAACTGGAAAAGACAGGAGATAAATATTTTGCAGGAACCCGGCAATGGAATTGATGACAATGTTATTGGCCAGCACCCCGACATTGTTATCGATAGAGACAGAGCTTTCATTTTTTACTTCACCCATCCCGGGCGTATTCCCGGAAACCCCTCCGGCAGCGAATACCAGATGAGAAGAAGCTCCATACAGGTTGCAGAATTAAAATATATTGACGGACAGATAGTATGCAGCCGCGATGAACCGGTTTATATAAACCTTAAACCTCCACGGAAGAGGTGATCCGATAGTCCTGAGTCTTCATTTCCTTTTTGTGCTCCCAGGGAAACAAGGAGAGCTTAACACTTAACATTTAGCGCTTAAGACTTTACGCTTAACACTTATTCTTATCACTGCAATGGTTACCTTTTCCGGATGCGAGAAAGAAGGAATGGCAGATGACGGGGGATATAATGTCTGTAAATCCGGGAATATTGTCGCCATGTCCACAAATAACGAATGCATTTTATTCGATGCAACAAACCCTGCATCTCCTGTTTCACTTGCAAGAATTGATGCGGGTTATTCCGACGGAGTAGCAATTAAAGATAATACCCTGTTCATTTCCTCTGACGGATCCCTTAATGCTTACGATATCTCAGCACCGCAATTTCCGGTAAAAACCGGATCACTCACATCTGATATAGGTGTGATCTGTTTATGGGATACTTTGCTTTTTCTGAAAAGCTATTCGGCATTGGAAATCATAAATATTAGAGATCCGGAGAATATGAAAAAGGCAGGAAAATACAGCTTCGGGACCAGCAATTACGGGAATGGTATTTACGTCACCGGCAGGACGATCTATGTTGCAACCGGCGTTTTACAGCAATTCTCATACAGTTCAGATTTTAAGATCTCACTGGTAAAGACATTTTCGCTTTCTGTCTTTTCAATTTCTTCCGATGGCAAATATCTTTATACAACCACATACGATGACGGGGCAAGGATCTTTAATATTGAGGATGATAAAAATGTTTACCAGGAAAGCTTTGTCTCCTTTGGCAAGACATGGGGGATCACTCATTCGGAAGGATTTCTGTATGTGGTAAGCCCATGGGACGGTGTAACGAGGGTAGATATCAGCAATATATCAAGTCCTGTAGTGGTTAATAAGACAAAAGACAAATACCACGCACACGGAATAGTATATGATAATGGTTATTTATACGTGGCAGGTACTGTCAGAGGATTTTTTGTCCTGGATGCGGATGATCTTTCTGTGGTTTTCGATTAAAATGAACCAAAGAAATAGACGAACAAAGAAAGAACAGAAAGATCGCACGATCACACGATTGCATGACTGCACGACCGCAAGACTTTATTTATCTCTCAAGCCATCTCCTGAATTCTGTCAGCTTGCTGCGACTCACTAATATATCGTCATCTTTTGAACTGACAATTTTCAGTTTTAACCTGCTGCCTGAATATGAAATTATGTCAGCTATTGCATTTATATTTACAATATGCTTTCTGCTTATCCTGAAAAATTGCTTCGGATCAATAAGCTTTTCAATCTGCTCAAGCGAATAGTTAATATCGTATGTCTTGCCTGTATTGTCGAGAATGAAAGTAGCCTTTTCGAGACTATAGAATAAGTTTATTTTTTCAACCTCAACCGACTT
>CAZLCF010000304.1:0-3437 GCA_964557905.1 uncultured Rikenellaceae bacterium
TGTATTTATCTCATACCTTTGTTTTAGTCATTGCCCCCGCAAGTATTTTCCAATAACCATTGTAGTCGGACAAAGGCACTTTATCTGTTTTACCATATTGATAAAATTCTCTGTAATGCTATTGGGACTGACGAGGCGGGAGTATAAATAAAAAGAAGGGGGGAGGGGAAGAAGAGGTGAAGGGGAGAAAAAGAAAATAAGACCTGCTTTATTTTGCCTGAAGCCTGACGCCCGTTGCCTGAAGCCTGTCTGTTGTGACTGACTTGACGGAAGTGTAAAACAAGAAACTCAACGCAGACACCATGCTAAGAAACTATCTAAAATCAGCAATACGATTTATAAGACACAATAAAGTATTTGCAGGCATCAATTTAATGGGTCTTTCAATTGCTCTTGCAGCCTCGTTCATAATGTTGCTTTTTGTAATTAATGAACTCCGTTACAACCGGTGCCACAAAAACAGCAAAAGGATATACAGGGTACTTAACTACTATGTCGATTTCAAACAGATACAATCAGGAACTCCATATGTCCTTGCTACAGCCCTGAAAGATGAATTTCCACAGGTTGAGAAATCTGTCAAAACGAGATATTTGCGTGACTTCAGCCTGAAGTATAAAGAAGAAACTATTAGTGTAGGCGATGCAATTGCAACTGATTCCGACATATTTGACATTTTTACACTTCCGCTGATCAGCGGCTCTTCAGCTGAGAATCTCCTTGATGAACAGAATTCCATTATCCTCTCACGCACTCTTGCTGAAAAGGTATTCCCCGGGCAGGATCCTGTCGGGCAGGAGATCGTCGGATTCGTAAACAATAATGAGCAGATCTTTATGGTAAGGGGAGTATTCGAAGATCTGCCTCAGAATTCAACTTTCAGGACCACTTGTTTATTGAACAGCAAGTGGACACTTGAGCCTATTAATAAGGCTTTTGGGATTGACAATGCTGATGTGAACTGGGACATGAACTTCTGGATCACCTGGGTCCTTCTTTCAAAAGATAATGATATCAAAAGTCTTGAAAATCAGTTCAGAGCATTTGAGGTTAAAAACATAAGTGAAAAACCCCCATATCAGTATTCACTTCAGAATCTGGGCGATGTTTACCTGGGCTCAACAGAGGTGGCAAATGCCGGAATTACAGGTAACAGAAACAATGTCAGGCTCTTTTCTGCTATAGCATTTCTGATAATCCTTGTTGCAGCCATTAATTATATCATTCTCTCAACCGCAGTATCAACAGGCAGACGGATGGAAATAGGGATAAGAAAAACTTTTGGCGCCATTAACAGGAGCATTAAAAACCAGCTGCTGAGCGAATCAGTATTAATGGCTCTTATTGTACTGCCAATTGCTCTTATTCTGATGAGGATTGCGCTTCCGTATGCCGGGAAACTGTTTCAGACCAAACTGAGTATTATAAGTTCAAATATTAGTGTTTATATCAGTGTTTATCTGGCTCTGACAATAATTATTGGAATTGTCTCCGGTTTATATACATCCTCATATTTATCCGGACTGAAGGTCATGGATATTCTTAAAAGTACCTCCCAGACCGGCAAGAAAAAACATTTTTCCCGTTCTATCCTTATTGTTCTGCAACTTGTTATTTTCTGCTCACTTGTTTCAGGAACACTGATCATACGTTCGCAATATAATTACGCCCTCAATAAAGATCTGGGTTACAATAACCGAGATATTCTGTTAATTGAGCTGGGACGTGATTTCAAGGGCTATTCTGCCTATATCAACAATATTAAATCAAATCCGAATGTGATCATGGCCGGAGGGGTTATGATTGGACTTCCGATGCAGGGATTAATGACCTTTATGCTTCCACATTTCCAGGATAAAACATTGAATGTAAAGGTAGAAGGGCTGGGTGTTGATTATAATTTTGTTCAAACGATGGGTATCAAAGTACTCAAAGGCCGCGAATTCTCGCAGGATTTTGGAAGTGACCTTAAACAATCTACAATGCTCAATGAAACAGCCGTCAAACAGCTGGGGATAACCGATCCCGTTGGAAAGCTGATCGGGAGTTGGACAATTATCGGAATTGTAAAAGACTTCAACCTTCATTCTATACATTCCGATATTCCACCCCTTTTAATTAATATGACTGATGAGTATATACAGCAGGTTGCGGTACATTACAAGCCAGAGACTATGGCCAGTATTCTTCCGATGCTAGAAGCTGAATGGAAGAAAGCTGCTCCAGACAGGCCATTCAGGTTCACAGCAATAGAAGATATAATTAAGAATATTTATTCTTCCGAAAGAAATTTAAGTACAATTGTTTCAATATTCACACTATTTACCCTGCTTATTGCTGCATTTGGATTATTTGGACTAACATTTTTTATAGCTCGTTCGAGAATCAAGGAAATAGGTATCAAAAAAGTATTTGGAAGTTCTGAACGATCAATTATCTATTCATTCCTGGGAACTAACCTGATCCTGGTTCTTGTGTCTGCCCTGCTTTCTGTTCCTGTGACCGTCTATATTATGACAAAGTGGTTAAATAATTTTGCATTCAAGACAAATATAAGCTGGTGGATTTTTATTATCTCTTTTGCAATCGCTGTCCTTGTAGTTTTTTCAACGGTATTCATTCATTCTTATAAAGCGTCGCGTATTAATCCTGTGGTAGCTTTAAAATATGAGTGATTAACACTTTTATTTATTGCAACAAACAGGACGAAAGAAAACAAGATTGCATGATTGCACAATCGCAAGACTTCTGCCTGACGCCCGTTGCCTGAAGCCTGTCTTTTGTGACTGACGGCACGGGAGTGTAAATGCATTTTCATAATGTCTGGAAATAATGTAAATAAGTCATCATCACAGTTCATCCTGATATTCATGATGATCGTATTTACGCTCTTTTATGCCTGTGATGTTGTGACGATAGAGATTAACCCTCCTCCTCAGGTAACTGTACATCCCAAAGATAAAAAGCCTGATACGCCGGTAGCTCTGGGTACCATTAGGGGTTATTTCGGGAATTATTACAAAACGTTTGATCAGCAGATTGAAAAGGTACAGCCTGTTGACAGCTTTTCGAATATCTACTTCTACGGCGGGTGTGAAAATGATAATATCAACCAGGTCAACCTGATAAGGGCTGATTCAAATAATGTCCTGGCGATATTTATAAATGGATATGCGCTGGATTCACTGCCTGACACTTTTCCTTTTCCTTCCGGATTTGGAAAGTTTATTGAAATACAGTATCACCCGAATTATGGTTTTAATTATGGTACACCGGGCCATTTTTTATATCACTGTCATTACGGACAAAGCTTTCTGATTACCGACAAGACCGATGATATTCTAACCGGCACCTTTGAAGGTACGATGAATTCAGCTGAAGGAAGGATCATGCCCATAACGGAGGGCGAATTCAAGATAAAGATCTTTAGGAGGAAG
>CAZLCF010000305.1:0-3411 GCA_964557905.1 uncultured Rikenellaceae bacterium
AATTTATGTTTATCTGGAGAGAATCTTCATATCTTATCCGGTACAAATACGAAATCGATTCAAGCAGTTTTTTCTCAGTTGCTAAATCAACTACTTCTTTTTCACGGCATTCAAGCACATATCTGAAAACATTTGAGAATTCACGGATAAATGTCACTGCTTTATGCTGATCTTTATAAACTAATGAAGATAAGGCTGTTAAGCTATTGAAAAGAAAATGCGGATTAACCTGATTCTTAAGAGCTTCGTATTCTATTGACAGCTTTTCTCTTTTAAGCTTTTCTTCATTTACGGCTGCCTGCTTCCAGCTTTTAAAGAAATGAGAACTATTGATCAGAATAACGCCTGCGATGGTAAAACCGACCAGGTATTTCAGCCCTTCAAATGTCTTGCTGTATAAGATATCAATTTGCTGTCTTTGTATCACAATAAAGATCAGGTAATTAACTATAACAAGAATTAGAATTCCAACTATTGTCTCGAGAAGGGCAGTTAAAAAAAACCTCAGATTTGGTCTCTTTAACCAGGAGATATGTTTTTCGAGCTTCCATTCGATGTATTCAAAACTCTTCATTGAAGGTATGCCAATTGCCAGAGAATAGATCAAAACGAAAGGCATGAATCTAACAGACAAAAATCCCTGCGGGTAAGCGAGAAGTGTAATAATTAATCCTATAATGACCGGAATTATCAGGTGCCAGATGGAGAACCGGAAAAGTTTAAAATCGGGTTTTATATAAATGTCAGATAACATGGTTCAGTTTAATAATTGGAAAGTTATATCGTAATTCAATGATTTGCATTTATTTCTTCCATTACTTTCAAATTTAGGCATTTATATATTTTAGCTATAACCTTTTTTATGAATTCAGAGCATCATGTTATCCGGGATTGATTATTCCTGTCCATCCGGCAGTTTATCGGAATTCTGTTCAGGCAGATCAGTTTTGCACTCATTGTACAATCTCAAAGCATCTTCTTCCCCCCAGAACGGATAAACAATGCTTTTCGGTTTGAAACTCTTATATACATTTAATGCTTTATCGAATATGGGAATGGCCGCCTCCTTTCCACCGCCAAAAAACTTCGGTGTGTTCATTATCGATTTACCTCTTAAATAATATATCCTGGGATTCCCGGGGTCAAGCTTCTCGGCATCATCTAGAGCGCCGGCAGCTTTCGGAAGATACAAGGGTCCGTTGATCATCGGGCTGATCGACATTCGTGCAAAATACAACATGCTTTGAAGCACATAGATCTCCGATTCATCAGGTTTGATCTTAAACGCTTCATCAAGAAGATTCTGAGCCCTGTCACAATACATTTCCCTGTCGCCTTCATCAGTTGCAATAAAACCCATATTAATATAGGCATAGGCCTCGTAATAATATGGTAACCATTCATTTTTGTATACGAGCAGGATCCGTTCGCTGCAATTGGCTAACTGCCGGTAATTCTCCAGCTTATAATCCTTATAAGCAAGATCAATGCTTTTCCTTAGCATGGAATAATACAAAGTATCGTTACCCGACATCTTTTGTGCCATCAATATTACGTATGCAATAAATATTATTCTTTTCATTTTTGAATTATTTGGTACAAATGGTTATGATCTGAATTAATATGGTTTTATTAAATTTCTGGTTTACCGGTAAAAGAAACGAACAGGCCAACCAGATAAAATCTCCGGGACACCGGTATCACGGGTTCTGATTCATATACTCCATATTCATCCGGATGATTTGCATACCTGTATCCGAAAATATTCTCGCTGCCAAGGATATTGCTTACCTGGGCATAGATCATTGTAAACTTTCCGAACAACTTGGTAAAATGGAAGATGCTCAGGCTCAGGTTATTGTATGATTTTGTTCTCTGTATTTCAGTAAAACTAACATTCGGGTTGATATAGGGACGTCCGCTTGAGAATTCATAACCTGCACTGATATACGAATCGGGTCTTGCTATATAATGCTTATAAACCAGTGACAAGTTGTGCGTTGAAAGGAAAAACGGAGAATGCGTAAAGCTGTAATCCTTATAATTCCGCTTGCTGTCAATCAATGAATAGGATATCCAGAAATCTCCGTTTTTTATCGATTTTGAGTCACGATAAAACAGATCAATGCCTTTTGCATATCCCGATCCGGTATTATTGTATGCCTCAGGTGCAATGGCATAAAGAGAATCATATATTATAAGCCTGGCATAGTTTTTATAGTAAGCTTCTATCCTGAATATTCTGCTCTCTTTCGTCAGCTGGTAATTAATAATGAAGTGATCAGCCTGTTCTGTTTTTAGTTTATTGTTATAACCCAGGTATTCATTTAAAGGTTGTTCAGAGAAACTTCCGTATCCTAAAGACATCTGGCTGTTCACTGAAGTTTTATAGGCTAAAGAGAACCGGGGTGAGATATATAACTCAGCCGACAGCGGAACAGATTCAACTCTTCCGCCGATTCGGGCTGAGATCCTTTTCAATATTCTGATTTCCGATTCTGCAAAAGCTGCAATTACAGGGCTGTTATAGTTCCATTCATAAGAATTACCTGAAATGGGGATATATTTTCTTAAATAACCTTTATTGAACAGGTTCCCTCCGAACTTTAAATTCAGTTTTTCGCTTACCGGTTTTGTCATAGCGAGTTTAAATTCATATGATTGTTTTGTGGTTTCAATATTATATTCATCCATATTAATTTTTTCAATATCAAAATTATACGAAGCACCGGAATTCAATATCCAATCTTCCCCGACAGTCCCTTTGTAAGACGATACAATAAACAGGTCGTTATTCTTAAGAGCAATCAGGTCATCCGTCCGGGTATCGAGGTCGTAATAATACATGCTGCTGTTATCCATTGTATAATTTGTAAGGATTTTTATCAGTCCTCTTTTCCCTGTTTTCTGACGGTAAGCAATCGTCTGGTTAAAACTCTCAGGTTCATGATCCCATTTGATGTTTGTGTTGATGACACTGTAAGATGGAGACATATTAACATATTGTGTTGAAGCAGACAGGGATGACTTCTCCCATTTTTTGGTTCCGGTGAAATTGGCACCTGATATAAACAGGGAAAGACCGGCTTCATCTTTTTCCGAATTATCTATTGAATTCAGGATCAATACTGACGACAATGCCTGACCATATTCGGCAGAATACCCTCCCGTACTGAAAACTGTTCCCCGGAACAGCATGGGAGAGAATCTCCCGCGAACCGGCACGCTTGGCATTTTTGCAGTGTAGGGACTCTCAACCATCAGTCCGTCAATAATTGTTTTCGTCTCATTTTGTTCACCTCCGCGGACAAACAAACCACCCTCATCACCTGCATTGCTTGTCCCGGGCAATGTTCTTAAAACGCTTAATGCGTCACCGAAACCTACAGGGTTAGTAGCCATATCAAGCTT
>CAZLCF010000306.1:0-3404 GCA_964557905.1 uncultured Rikenellaceae bacterium
TTATAGCCAAGAATCCTGAATTCCGGGGGGAGTTTTTTCCCTGCATCTTTTATATAAGCATTTACGCCATCAGCAAAAGACTGCAGGTAGGATATAATTACAGGATCTTCATTGCTCAATACTAATTTTGATTTTGTTGTCATTTCTAGGCACCTGAGGAATTTATCGGTTTCTGCCATTGATTCGCCCATAACTTCAGATAACCGTCCTGTTGTGGCACGTCGGATAAGATCCATAAACCACATTCTTTCCTGAGCCATTATATAACCCACAGCAAGATAAAGGTCATGCTCATTCTCTGCATAAATATGAGGCATGCCTCTTTCGTCCCTGTAAATAGTAACCTCATTTTGAAGACCTTTTACAGACAGCTCACCCTCATAATCGGGAAGGGCACCTCTTTTGATGCCGTTGAGCAGTATCAATCCTGCAATCACTGCAACTATGATCAGCACCAAAAGAGAGATCAGGATGGTTTTAAGAATTTTCATGTTTCTGATATTTAATATCCACTAATATACAATTTTAACAGAATTATCAATACCTGACATCCCTGAGTCCCGAAGTACAGTTCCTGCATATTGCTGTCATATTGCGGCCTGAAAGAATACTTTTTCTGAATATCGTGTACTTCGGACCGTTCCAGATATCTCTGAATGTGTCTTCATTAAGGTCACCCATAATATGATCCGCATTTTTATCGAAGCAGCAGGGAATCACCTTCCCGTCCCAGGTAATTACCGGATTGAACCATAACCTTGCACACCTGTCAGGAAGCTGATTTTTAACTAAATAAATTCCGTTTTTCTTTTCGTATCTCGAGAACCTGTGATTCGAAGGAAGCCATGTTTCAAAAGCTCCCGTATTTATAATCTGCATCGATTTCAACCTGAAGGAAGCTTTCATTCCCCTGGCAAAATGCCTTGCATCGCGTATCTGATGCTCATTTTCCCTGTTCACAAGAAATTGAATTTCAAGCTTTAATGGTGAACCGGTTTTCTTATTTGCCTCATATATATTTCTTATCCCCTCCATAACCGTGGCCAGATCACCATTGATCCTGTATAATGAATATGTTTCCTTGTCCATGCCATCAAGTGATACAACGAGCCTGCCTAATCCTGATCTTACAATTTTTTCCGCATTTCCAACAGACAGGAAATGTCCGTTTGTTGAAACCATTGTATTAATATTCAGAGATTTTTTCAGAAAGGAGAAAAACTGAGGGTGCATCATTGATTCTCCCTGGAAATAAAGTGTTGAATAATAAAGGTAAGGTTTGAGCTCAGATACAATTCTGTCAAACAGCTTCAGGTCCATAAATCCCCTTTTTCGTGTCATCAGTCCTGAACCGGTATTACATTCCGGACAATTCAGGTTGCAATGGTTGGTCAGTTCCACTCCGACAGCAAGAGGCAGCCCATATATAACAGCCTTACCGGTTATTGAGCTGTGTAAATATGAATATCCTGCAAGTAATGCATTAAAGGATTTAACGAAAGGTCTGGTCATTAACCTGAATATTGGAATGAAGTAAGATAGAAAATATTTTTTAGGAAAAACATAGGGTTTTGTGGTGTTGTTCAGGTCTTAACATTGAAAAAGAAAATAATTACGAAACTTATTGTATAACCAAATTAAAAAATGCCATGAAAACACTTAGAAACATTTTGCTTTACGCAGTGGTTGTTCTGCTGGCTTTCTCATTTCAGACGGTATCAGGAAGTGATTCCGGAGGAAGGAAGAAAGCTGACCAGCAGGTTTACGTCACCCTCAAGGGAAAGGTTGTGGATACTGAAACAGGCTCTCCGCTTGTCTTCGCAACAGTTTCCGTCTCTGAATCCAACGTTGCAGTTGTAACAAATATTGACGGGGAATTCACTTTAAAGGTCGGGGAAAGCCTGGTTTCAAAAAACCTTGAGATCTCCTATCTTGGGTATAAGAATAAAGTTGTACCTATAAGCTCCATGCGCAATAACGGATATAAGAACCTGATCCAGATGGAAACTGCTCCGATCCCTATCAAGGAAATAATTGTAAAACCAATTGATCCGGATGACATTGTAGAAAAGGCCATAGGCAGAATCGGTAAAAACTATGAATCTGTCCCTAATCTGATGACAGCATTTTACAGGGAAACAATACGCAAGAACCGTTCTTATGTTTCCATCGGAGAAGCAGTAGTTGAAATATTCAAAGCTCCCTATAACAATGATATCCGTTTTGACGGTACCAGGATCTATAAGGGGAGAAAAAGCTCGGATGTTGAAAAAGTCGACACTATTCTTTTTAAACTTCAGGGGGGAACTACAAGTGTTCTTCAGCTCGACATTGCCAAAAACACTGAAGCAATACTGACACTCGAAGCAATGAAATACTATGATTATTCCCTTTCAAATGTTATTGAAATAGACGGAAGGCCGCATTATGTTATTGACTTCGTACAGAAACCCTCGGTCGATGAACCTTTATTCATGGGAAGCCTTTATATTGAAATGGACTCCTATGCAATAACTGAGGCAGAATTTGGTTTCAACCTTTCAGATAAAGAGGCTGCTTCATCCATATTCATCAGGAAGAAACCTCTTGGTATGAATGTCACTCCTGAAGTTGCAACTTACCGCACCAAGTATCGCGAACAGGACGGGAAATGGTATTTCGAGTATTCCAGGGCTGAAGTTAAATTCAAAGTTGACTGGAAGAAAAAGCTTTTCCATACCTACTATACCACGATGTCGGAAATAGCAGTTACTGATCGTACTGCCGAAGAAGTTATTAAATTTGCAGGAAAAGACAAACTTAAATACTCAGATGTATTTACTGAAAAAGTCAGCGCATTTGTTGATCCTGATTTCTGGGGAGATTATAACGTGATTGAACCTGATCAGAGTATTGAGTCAGCCATTCGCCGGCTTAGCAGAAAACTTAAATTCAGCGACAGGGAAGATCTGTCAGAAAAGTAATTTTATGATCGGTGACAGTGAAATAATAAGGAGGATCCGTCAGGGTGATGCAGGACAGTTTGAATCACTTTTCAGATCCTCCTATGTTTCCCTGGTCCGGTATGCAAAAACTCTTGTTAAAGATCATGATACTGCTGAAGAAATAGTCCAGGACCTTTTCTTCAGACTATGGCAGGATAAAGAAAAAATAAAAATTGAAAGTTCTTTGAATGGTTATCTCTTCAGGGCGGTTCATAACCGCTGCCTGCACTGGATTGAACATAACAGGGTGATTGAGAAACATGCCCGGGATATGGCATACAGCCAAACTGAAAACATGGAAAATCCTTCGGAGATAATTCAGTATAAAGAGCTTCAGTCAAAAATTGCAAAGATACTTGCACGACTGCCTGAAAGATGCGGCAGGATCTTTTGCATGAACAGGTTTGAAGGATTGAAATA
>CAZLCF010000307.1:0-3387 GCA_964557905.1 uncultured Rikenellaceae bacterium
GGATTAATGATCCGATAGTTGAATGTGTTTATGCTTATGACGTTATTGATGTTGCAAGGGCAAAAAAATTATTTACAGGGATCGACCAGCAGTTCAGCTTCTCCGATACGTATAATCCCTTAACATTCGATGGTGCAAGATTCTGTGAGATCCGTGTATGGTCGTTCTTCAGGTCAGTCAATGATGAAATGGATCAGTACATAAACTACGTCTCCGGACATGATCTGACAAAACGTATACCTCTGTGGGTTAAACCGAATCGCAGGATATCAAACTATGATATGATGAATTTTATGCGTGATCATCTGGAAGGAACTGAATTTGATATGAGAAAAGATATCGGTGCGGGACCATTCGGTTCCCCATATCGCTGGCGTCCGCTTACATGGCAAGTCACAGGTGATGCTAATTCATATTGCAATGAAAGAGCTACTTCCACACAGCAGACCGGTTTTGTATTTGTTGCAGAATCCCGTAACTGGCTTCCTGATCCCATAGGCGGAATTTTCTGGTTCGGAGTTGATGATGCCGGGACAACAGTCTTTAATCCAATGTACTGCGGCATAACAGAGGTTCCCGCATGTTTTAAAGTTGGTAACGGTGACATGCTTACCTACTCCCCTACTTCTGCATTCTGGTTGTTCAATCAGGTTGCGAACTTCTGTTATTCGCGTTATGATTTAATGAGTACCGATGCACAAAAAGTTCAGAAAGAGCTTGAACTAAAATATATTTCCGAGACTGCTGCGGTTGATGAAGCAGCCAAAAAACTTTATGAGAATGATGTCTGGAAGGCACGGGATTATCTGACTGATTATTCCGTGACGGCTGCTAAGAACACCTTTGATCATTGGAAATCACTGAGCGAATATCTTCTTGTTAAATATATGGACGGCAACATAAAGAAGGAAAAAGACGGTAAATTCGAAAGAAGTTCTGATGGCTATCCTGCATACCCTCTTCAGATTGGTTACCCTGATTCATGGAAGAAATCGGTGATCCAGGATACAGGAAAAAAATTACTAGTACCAGCGGGAGGAAGTCATTAGAAAGCTGCAGGTTTAAAGTTTAAGGTTTAAGGTTACCTCCAATCCATCTGACTTTGAACTTTAAACCTTAAACAATTTTCTTGCAGATTGAGGATTATCAAAATATTGATTATATTTGCGACCGGATTTTTGAAACCATTTTAAGAATACAAAATATTTTGGGTGATGAACTTAATGAATGTTGTTGATAAGGAATTTGCGGTAAAGAATGAATATCCGAAATTCGTTGCAGGAGACACAGTTACTGTACATTATAAGATCCGGGAAGGCAACAAGGAAAGGATACAGCAGTTTCGTGGTGTCGTTATACAGAGAGTTGGCACAAAGCATACCGAGACCTTTACAGTAAGAAAAATATCTGGTAATATTGGTGTTGAAAGAATATTTCCCATTGCTTCACCCTTTATTGATAAGATTGAAGTAAACAAGCACGGCAAAGTTCGGAGGGCAAGGATATTCTATATCCGCGATCTCACTGGTAAGAAGGCCAGGATACGGGAAAAGAAATTCTGATTAGTAAACAAACAGATAAAAAGAGGGCTTCCAATGGGAGGCCCTTTTTCTTTATTAGATTACACGTACTCACTCCCTTCTTTTGGGGGTGAGTACATGAAGTTTAAATCTTATTAATCAGCTCTTCCTTTTTCGCCTTAGCTTCGTCTACCAGTCTGGTTGCCTTCTCATCTGCTTCCCGGACAAGGGCATTCGCTTTTTTATCGGCCTCATTTCTGATGGCGTCGGCTCCTTTTTGTGCGGCCATTTTTGCGACAACACCTTTTGATGCGGCTCCGTCAATCAGCTTCTGGGTCTGGACTTCAGCTTCCTGCCGTATTTTATCTGCGCCTGCTGCTGCTTCATCACGAATCTGCTGAGCCCTGGCTTCGGCTTCTGCAATCAGCTTATTGCCCTGTTCCTCAGCCTCCTGGCGTGCCTTATCCTTTCCCGTGTCTACAGCTTTGTCAACTGTTTCTCTTACGGTCTCTTTTGCCACTTCTTTTATTCCTGATGTACTGTCTTTTGAGCTGCCTCCAAAGTCGGGCATAACAATGGGTTTTCCGAAAACGCCTGTTATCCTGACATTTACTTTCAAGACATCTGAAGGCTTATATGCAATGCCAAATGCTGCAGCCTGTGCCGACAGGTTATCTATCAGCGCATTCACGGAACTGCCCAGATCCGATCTTGGTATCTCGGTTTTAACCAGATAATTAAGAGTCTGATCCAGACCCTGATCACCGCTGACATTCATTTTTATATTTCCGACCTTCGTATCAAAAGGACTTACATAAACCCTTCCGTCCCTGATCTTAAAACTTGCATTAATATCCCTGAAGGTATTGCTGTAATTTTCACTGAGCTTAAGTACACCTTTCATTGTATCATAAGTTTTGGATTCAACCAGGGTGACCTCATTGGCCTGCAGCCTTCCTCCTCCGATAATAGTCTGGATCAATGGCATCATATCGCTCCCCAGCAGGCTTTCAAACGCAAGGTTCAGATTCATCCTGCCTTCTATGCCTTTGGCGGCAGGGGCAAGCCTCTGCACTGTATTAAACGTTACGAATGCGTCCTTTATGCCGATACTCTGCAGATTGAAATCAGCTTTCATTACCGGTTTAAGTGAATCACGGGTATCATAATCTGCATTCATTATGACCAGTCCTCCAAGAATATTCATTCCTGTTTCCCTGACGCTAAGTACTCCGTCTTTAACCAGAATATGTCCTTTAACATTCTTTGCATTAATGTTATCATAGCTGAAATCATTGATAAGTGCATTAAAATCGATATCAATATTCTCAGGAATCTTTATTACGGAAAGAGATGTTGTGTCCTCCTCCACCTCAGTCGTGTCGGAAGCTATTTTAGAAAGTATATCGGAGGCATCCACACGGTTCGATCTCAGGGTCAGATTACCTTTGATTGTCTCATTCTTGAATATATACGGAATATAATTTTCCAGGCGTCCTGTGACACTAAAGTCACTCTTATCTCCTATCTTAAAGTCTCCTTTGGTCATGGCAGCATATGCTGGCGAGAATTCGAAATCTGCCTCATTGATTTTAACTTCCGGATATCCCACCATATCAACAAGCATATTCTGAATATTCATCGTACCGGAAGCCTGGAAACTTTCATACTGTTCTTTCTCAATCATTGATAATTTACCTGCCATTTTTACCGACATATCGATAATACCTGAAAGGCTTATGCTATCGAGAGGAACTGCCTTTGAGAGAGCGTCAAGGTCAATTTTACCGGTTAATGATCCTTTAAAATCGGGATCGCTCATCGGGGTTTTCAGGTTGAATGTCATGTCAAACTGATTACCGGCCAG
>CAZLCF010000308.1:0-3387 GCA_964557905.1 uncultured Rikenellaceae bacterium
TCATGTGAAAAAGACCGGCAGCAACACCAATCATCGAACCAAGCCCGAATCCAAGGATCATATATCCTACCTGGGAAACTGTACTGAATCCAAGTAGTCGCTTATAATTATGCTGTATCAGTGCAATCATAACGGCACTGATTATCGTTATCACTCCGATTGTCAGCAGAAGCAGTCTGATTCCATCACCCGGGATGAATATATCCATGGTCATCCTTGCAAGGAAATAAATTCCAAGGAGTTTGTCGAGTGAAGCAGGCAGAAGAGCTGATGAAGAGGCCGGTGCATCTTTGGCATAATCCGGAACCCAGGAATGGAACGGGAATGCTCCGGCTTTTGTGAAGCTCCCGACAAGAAGTGCCAGGAAAGCTGTTACTGACAGAATATTGTTTGTAGGTAAACTTACTGAATCAATGCTTAATGATCCGGTCAGCCTCCATATCAGGGCTATACCGATAATCATTATTGAATCTGATGCTCCGATAAGAATAAGGGTTTTCTTTGCAGTAGCTGAGCTCTCCTCATCACGGCCGGGGATCAGTTTGTAAAGAGTGATTCCAAGAATACCCCAGAACGTCAGGAATAACAGAAGATTGTCAGATAATACTGCACCATATGAACACCCAATAGTTATAAGAAACCATGAGTAATAATTTTTTATGCGGCCTGCTTTGATATACACAAGCGAATATATCAGTATAAGAACAGCGAAAATGCTGACAAACAAGATTATAAGCTTACTCAGATTATCAATTGTAAAGGTAAAGTACCTGTCGGCACCCTGAAATAAATTCGAGCCAAACAACAGGATGCACGATTTTCCTATGATACCGTCAAGCACGGCCATCTGAATAGATGAGCTGAATAATGAGAGTGTAAGATAACCGGTAACAAAGCTTATTATAAGGGCAAAGATCCCTTTTACTGTTATATACTTATCAGGAATCAGGAACAGGAGAATTCCTGCTGCAACGGGCAGAAGGATCAGGAATTGCAGAAAACTGCAAACAGATGGATGGGATATTATGGAGATAAACTCATTCATTTCGATTGGATAATGTTTTCTTCAGTTCAGAGGTTTTACCCGTTGATAAATCAATGAGATCTTTTGCATTCCAGATCTTCCTGCCTGATTTTTGATCATAGGCAACAGCCAGACGTTCTGTACAGCAATAGCATGGATCGACCGCAGCCAGTGAAATTGTAGCGTCAGCAATAGTCTGACCGATGCATGATTTCTTGAATGTTGCAATATTCACATAACTCGGAGCTCTTATTTTATGCCTGGCAGGTGAGTTGGAACCATCAGACACCACAAAATGAAATACTTCGCCCCTGGGAGCTTCTGCACGTCCTGCCCCGCAGCCTTCAGGGATCTCTTTGACCACAACATTGACTTCTCCCTCTTTTGTTTTTTCCAGTCCATCAAGGCACTGTTCAAGTATTGAGATAGATTCATACATCTCGAGCAGCCTGACCTGGGCCTTGGCGAATACGTCGCCTGCTTCGGCTGTGATCACTTTCCAGTTCACTAGGGGATATGCAGCGTAAGGATCATCCTTCCTTATGTCAATTGCTAATCCTGAAGCCCTGGCAGTCGGACCAACAGCGGCATAATCAATGACATCCTGTTTTGTAAGAATGCCTACACCTTTGGTCCTGGCATGAATGACCGGATCGTCCATAACTGCACCAGTTAAGAGATCAGTCTTTTTCTTTACATCACTTAATATCTTCCTGATAACGGGTATTTTATTATTCTCAATATCCCGGCGGACACCCCCTACCTTGAACATTGCATAGCTGTTCCTGTTACCGGTGATCATTTCAAAAAGGTCAAGTACAGGTTCCCTGTATTTCCATGCCCACATGAATACCGTGTTGTATCCGAGGAAATGACCGGCAAGACCTACCCAGAGCAGGTGACTGTGAATGCGTTCAAGTTCGCCAATGAATGATCTGATATACTTTGCCCTGTCGGTGATTTCTACTCCGGCAATCTCTTCTACTGCATTCGCAAAAGCAAAAGGATGAGAGGTTGAGCAAATACCGCATATACGTTCCACAAGAAAGAATACCTGTTCATAGGTTTTCGATTCACTCAGCTTTTCAATACTCCTGTGATTATAACCAGTTTCCCATTTTATATCCTTTACGATCTCACCGTCGCAGAAAAGCTTGAATAGCTCAGGTTCCTCCTGCAAAGGATGGTAGGGTCCGATTGGTATGAGTGTCTTTTTGCTCATCTTCTGTTCAGGTTCTTATTTAAACTCTTTCCTGTACGGATAAACTCCTTCTGCCCAGTTGCCGTTGGATATCAGTTTCTCCTGGTTGGGATGATTGAGAAAGTTGATGCCAAACAACTCATGCATTTCCCTTTCAATCCAGTTGGATGCATTGAACATATTAGAAAGTGATTCAATCTGCGGCTTCACCTTATCGAGTACGACATGAATATTCAATATCAGTCCTGTTGCATCCATGCTGAAATGATAATGTATCTCAAATCCTTTTTTTGTATGCAATGCAGATGCTATAATAAATCTGAATCCAGTTGTTTTATATAAATATTCTGCAACTTTAAGAATCGCAGCCGGCTTGATAGTAATAATGGCACGCTTCTCACTCTTCCTGATAACCTCAATTATCTCAGAATCAAAATTTTCCTTAAATTCCTTTATGACCAGATCCGTATCCATTTCTTATATTTTCAACTCTTTACTTTCTTTCTTCTTCTTCCGGTTGCCGGTAGTCGGTTACCGGTCGCCTATGATTTATTCACAAGTTTCACAATCCCTCCGATTATTGCTTCGGGTTTGGGAGGACATCCGGGTATATATGCATCTACCGGGATTATCTTGTCCACAGGACCGGCAAAAGTTATACTCTCTGCAAAGATCCCTCCCGTGCATCCGCAGGCACCTATCGCCACAACCAGAACAGGTTTGGGAGCCTGGTTATAGATATCCAGGAGCCTTTCCTTATCCCTCATGTTAATGGATCCGTTCACCAGCAGAACATCTGCATGCCTTATACTGCCAACCAGCAGAATGCCAAACCGTTCAAGGTCGTGCCTTGGTGTGAGACAATCCAGTATTTCAATATCGCAGTTATTGCAGGATGCTCCGCCAAAGTGGAAAACCCAGAGGGACTTTTTAAAGCAATAATTCTTAAAACCCACAATTACAAATATTTAGTAACCAAATGCAATCAACACAAGGGCAATTACTGCAAGCAGGTTCATCCATATTAAGAAGAAGCTAATAGCCTGCTTGATTTTTATTCTTGGATTAGTGTTTCTTATTAAAGTAATAAGAAGCACTACCAGGATGACTTTAAGCACTGCCCACAGAATATTTATCCCGTCAAGCCTGAATCCGTTCATTA
>CAZLCF010000309.1:0-3380 GCA_964557905.1 uncultured Rikenellaceae bacterium
TTGAAGTAACAGATGTTACAGCAATAGTTGTCAATGTTGGAACAACAGTGGATGTTGCAAAGCTTGATTCATTTCCATAAGATGTACCTGCACTGTTGGTAGCATAAGCTCGCACATAATAAGTCGTCCCGGGAAGAAGACCTGTCAGGTTGCTCACAAAACTTCCTGAACCGGATCCACTAACAGTTTTACTGTTTGTTATTGTGGGATTGGCAGATGTGTGCCAGCATACGCCCTTTGCCGTTACTGGTGCTCCTCCCTCACTGGTTACCTCTCCCCCGCTGACCGCTGTATATGCTGTAACCGAAGTTACTTCAACCGTTGTTACTGTTGGAGCTACTGCAACTTCCGGACTTGTTGTAAAAGTCAACTCATTTCCATAGGCCGTTCCTCCACTGTTGGTTGCATAAGCCCTCATATAATATACTGTATTTGCTGTCAATCCTGTTATACTGCTTGCGAAACTGCCCGATCCAGTTCCTCCTGATATCTTGCTGTTTGCTGTTGTCGGACCTGAAGCTACATTCCAGCATACTCCTCTGTCAGTAACGGAAGTTCCTCCCTCGCTTGTTATGTTCCCGCCACTAACTGCACTGGTTTTTGTTATGCTGGTGATTGGTGTAGTTGTTAATTCAGCCAGAGCAGCCGATGCAGTTGTAAAAGTTATTTCGCTGCCATATGCCACCTCACCTCCGAGACTGCAGTAGGCCCTGACATAATATTTTGTATCTGGTTCCAGTCCGGTAAGGCTGCTTGTGAAATTACCTTTCACCGCCGTGCCTTTTTCTGTTTTTGTCCCGGTAATTAACGGACCTGCGGTTTTGCTATAGCAATGCCCATGCTGGGTTGCTCCTTCTCCGACATCGATGACCGTTCCCGAGACATCTGCTGTTGTTGTGGAGATGTTTGATACATCGCCTGTCTCAACCAGCATTTTTTTTTCGGGTTCACAAAAAGGAATTATTAACAACCCTGTGATTATTAAAAACAGGATCAACCTATTGTTTTTCATATGAATGAAGATTAATCTTACCTGACAGAGATGCAGTCCTTGCTTCTATTCCTTTAGTATAAAAATAAAATCGCCTCCCTGATCGCCCACATCCTGTATTTCTCCATACTGGGGAACTACACTGCTGTTATTGATGACGGCTATCCTGAAGCTGCTGAATAATTGCTCGGAAGAAAGATATTTTTCAGTATTGTTAACCAGCCTGTCAACAAGATATTTTAAAAATGCGCTCTGATCCGGCACTTCCGTGAGTGTTCCGCTGGTCATGGCTTTCCTGCTGGGAAGTTCATAAAGCTTGTTGATGGCAAGTGCCGCATCTGCAAAGGCCGCCCTTGTCTTAAAAATGGAACCTCCGAAACAGGCATCGCTTACTAATAAAGTATGTTTTGATTTGATTCCCTTGAGATAGTCACGCAGGGTGCTGTTCCTGAACCAGTCTTTCGTACTGTTCTTCCTTGCGTCGGAGGGAAGCCAGTAGCCTATCTCTGAAGCTTCATTCCAGACACCATGCCCTGCATAAAAGATCAGGAAACTGTCTTCAGGTTTAACCTTTTCTGCAAAATAATCAAGGGCTGCGAACATTTCCGTACTTGTTGCATTCTTCAGTAACCTGACATTTTCCTCCCTGAAAGTATACCGGCTGGTAATTACATTATAGATGGTCTCAGCATCCCTGATGGGCTTGTCAAGTTCTGTGATCAGAGGATCGATATAATTATTAATCCCTATGATGAGAGCATAATACTTCCCTTTTATGTTTGGTACAATATTCATTCCGGACATTTGCCCGGTTTCAGCATTGACATTTACTTTTGGCTTGTTGTTTATCCGGATCGTTGATGCATTGCTCTTAACAATCTGTCCCGACACACAGGCTATCTGCATCAGGCATACGAGCGAGAAAAGAAAAATCTTTTTCATTTTGAGATTATTTAAAAGTCGATCTGTAACGATAATAAAGTAATCCTGCCCTTTGCACCTCTGGCAGGAGTGAGAGCAACTCTGGCATGCTGCAGGGGCTTGTAATTATTCGGCGTTGCTGAAACCCATACAAGATTTGCAACCCAGACAGTCGCGGCTGAAATCAACAGGACAGTGGACAGAGTCAGCTGATTCTGAGATTTATCATACAGATTTGCCCTCTCAACAGCGTCTGATTCAGCATTGTATAAATCATATGTTTTTTTGTAGCTGCTGTGCATTAATACCCCGCCTGCAACGGCTCCATAGGCGGCTGCACCTGCCAGCCACCATGGTTTTCCCTTTGATATCTTCGTTTGTCCCAGTCCCGGGACAGCAGTTGACAGCATTACCATGGATCCTTTGTTGAACGACCTTTCATATCTCTCGCCTGTCAGCTCAACGGATACATCTTCATCAAGAAAGATGGCATCCTCTTCAGGGATCCAGACGATCTTTTTACCGGATCCCGGACTAATACTGTCACCCACATCACCTGCAAGAGCCCTGGCCCTTATTGGTATACCCGCCTGATTTTTCATGTCGACCCATATATAGAAGATATCCGAGGTATTCCTGTGGACCAGATCATACGAAATAGACAGCTGGTAACCATCGAATTCAAGCTTGGGATCGGTAATAACAAAATCCTGGGAGTATGCGTTTGAAAAGAGGATCAGCAAAGCCAGGTTCAAGAGGAGTCTTAATTTTTTCATACAGAAGATATATTAGAAGAACACGACTAATCCTATACAAAACTATACTAAAATAATTGATTGATTACTAATATTTAAACAAAATTATGACCAGCACAGGCAGGATGGTGATAAATAGATGATTTATGAACGGGAAAAAGCGGCTACCGGCAACCGGCTACCGGCAACCGGCAACCGGCAAAAAGACTTACAGAATATTTATTATATTTACAATTGTGCTTATCAATTTTAAATCCGCTGCATTATGGCAAAATTTCAACAACTCAGGGTTTGGCAAATAGCCAAAGAGATAGCTGTTAAGATCTATCATTTAACAGATTCTAGAAGCTTTTCGAAAGACTTCGGGCTAAAGGATCAAATACAAAGGGCATCCGTAAGCATAGCAAGCAATATCGCAGAAGGTGATGAACTGGGTTCTGATAAACAGTCAGTTCGTCATTTCTATATTGCTAAGGGTTCAACAGCAGAACTAATAACACAATTAATCATTGCAAATGAGATATGCTACATTGATCAAGGAATAAAAGATCAATTAATTGATGAATGTGATAAGATATCCGCAATGCTATCGAAACTCATCAAAGCTCGAAGTTAATAGATGAAAGCCGCCGGTAGCCGGTAGCCGGTAGCCGGTCATTATAGTTAAATATCGTTAAATCATTCTTCTTTGAATGGATAATGGTATTCTATTT
>CAZLCF010000310.1:0-3376 GCA_964557905.1 uncultured Rikenellaceae bacterium
ATTAGTATTTATTATTATTGATATATTTGTGTGACTTTCTTTGCTACAAAATTTGGAAAAAAATATCTCAAATAAAAATATTTCTTTTAAGGGTTATTCTCTCATTTTTCTTTTTTTGATTTTTATTATATCGTCGTGTAACCCAACAAAATATGTACCCCGTGAGGATACCCTCCTTGATGAGAATCATGTAATAATAAGCAAGTATGGAATAGAAAAATCAGAACTGTTACCTTATTTGAAACAGAGACCGAACAAACGGATCTTCGGAGTCAAATTCCACCTGGGATTATATAACCTTTCTAATATTAATAAAGAAAAGTGGCCCCATGAATGGTTGAGAGAGATAGGAGAGGAACCTGTCATCTTTGACCCTTATGCCACAGCAAAATCCACTGAACAGATCAAGTCATATATATCATCGAAAGGCTTTTTTGACAGCCATGTAATGGAAACAATTGAAACAGCCAACCGTAAATCAAAAGTTTATTATAATGTTGACCTTAAAACTCCTTATACTATCCGAAACCTTTATTATGAGATCGCAGATACTTCGATCCGCGAGCTCTTTTATCTGGATTCAATAGACTGCATGATTGTAAGAGGTAAGCCTTATGATGTAGATGTGCTTCAGGCTGAACGCTCACGTTTTGAACGGTTTATAAAAGATAAGGGCTTTTATGGTTTTTCCGGGGATCACATTTATTTCAATATTGACAGCACCGTAGGCAACCGGCAGGTTGATATTTTTTATGGCGTTAAAAAATTCCAAAAAATAGACGCGGGCAACAGGATCACCCAGGTTCCTCATTCTATGTACAGGGTAAGAAATATATATGTTTATCCCGATTTTATTCCCAAGGACGCTCTTGAAGGAGGTGCTGCATATCTTGAAAGCCTTGATACTGCAAACTATCGTGGATACTATTTTATTACGTCGCAAAAAAGGCCTGAAATAAAAAATGATCTCATAATACAATCACTTTATCTCAAACCCGGATCGTTATTTAATGTGACCAATACAGAACAAACCCAGTCGCACCTCTTGTCCCTGAAAACATTCCGCCTGGTAAATATTTTTTATAATGAGGTTATTGATCCGGATGCCGGGTACGCATCAGAACTGAGTCTGGATTGTACAATTCAGCTTACGCTTCTTAGTCAGCAATCTTTCAAGGTCGAACTGGAAGGAACAAATACTGCCGGATACCTGGGCGGAGCACTCAACCTGATATATCAGCATAAAAACCTGTTCCACGGAGCTGAATTGTTTAATCTTAAACTGAAGGGTGCTTATGAAGCACTTTCTCAACAGGATACTCTGCGCAGTGTCCAGGAATACGGTATTGAAACAAGTCTGAGGTTTCCAAAGTTCCTGCTCCCTTTCCTTGAGAAAGAGAGCTTCGTGAAGAAATATAATCCAACAACAACTCTGCTTGCTGCCTATAATTACCAGGACATGCCTACCTATGCAAGAACAATGGCTAATGCAACATTCGGATATAACTGGAATGGCAAAAACTATACGACACATATAGTAAATCCTGTTCAGTTGAACCTTGTTAACCTGCTGAGGATTGATCCGGACTGGGAGGCATGGATTGACTCCTCATCATACCTGGCAGACAGTTACAGGGATGTTATGATTCTTGGAGGAGGATACTCTTATATATTTAATAACCAGAAGATAAAGAAATCAAATGATTACTGGTTCATAAGAATCAATGCAGAAGCTACAGGCAACATGCTCGGACTGGTCAGCCGGCTTGCCGGGATTAAAAAAACCGGAGAGAGCTATAACATTCTTGGTCAGACTTTTGCGCAATACTTTCGTGCTGATATGGATATCAGGTATAATGTGATCCTGAATGATGTGAGTTCAGTTGTGTACCGTGGTTTTATTGGAGCAGGCATTCCCTATGGCAACTCAAAAGCAATCCCATTTGAAAAACAATATTTTAGCGGCGGCGCCAACGGAATAAGGGCCTGGCAGGTACGTACACTGGGCCCGGGGTCCTATGTTCCCGACTATACCAAATTGCTTAATCAGACCGCCGATATTAAGCTGGAGGCAAATGCCGAATACCGGTTCAAGCTCTTTTGGATACTTCATGGAGCTCTATTCCTTGATGCCGGAAATATCTGGTCGTACAATTATGATCCCGCGACCCCAGGTTCGCAGTTCAGCATTAAGAGTCTTATTAACGATATTGCTGTCGGTACGGGTGCCGGTTTAAGATTCGACCTCAGTTTTGTTCTGCTCCGGGCAGATATGGGCATTAAGCTTCGCGACCCGGTAATTGCCGGCGGATCCAAGTGGATCATTATGAACAGGGCATACAATTTCCGGGACGATTTCACCTTTGTGGTTGCCATCGGATATCCATTCTGATCACCTGAAACATGAAATATTTCCGGATATCCTCCGGGGATTTTCAAAGAATTCGTAAATTGCAGGTGTCTCACTGCATGTTGTATGAAGCATTTATCACTTGAGCCCCTTAAGAACTGGTTCGGCTATACCCGGCGTGAAAGGAGATCTTCTTTCATACTTCTCATATTGATAATTTCGATCGCCGGATTAAGGTTTATTATTCCGGAACGGAATATGGTCATAGAGGAGATCCCGGTTGAAATCATGAAAAACATCAATAATCATGTAACAGATATTGCTGTTAATAGTGCCGGATCATCAGTTAAAGGAAGCAGGAGCGTTCAGCAAAGGCCATTGCTAGATATCAATACATGCGATTCAGCATCACTGGAAACCCTGCCCGGAATTGGTCCGGTATTATCAGCCCGGATCATCAAATACAGGAATCTCCTGGGTGGGTTTGCTTCAATTCATCAGCTTAAGGAAGTATATGGACTTCCGGAAGAGACTTTCAATATGGTTTCAGGAAGAATATATGCTGATACGACAGCTGTAAGGAAAATCAGTATAAATACTGCTGATTATAAGCAACTTATACGTTTACCGTATTTCGAGAAATACGAAGTCACTTCCATTCTTAAGTACAGGGAATTGAATGGGAGGATATCCAGCATGAGGGATCTGGTTGTTAATAAGCTGATCGCACCAGAGAAAGCCGGAAGGATAAGAGCTTATATAGAATTTGGGAATTGATTCCCCCTTTGAAGGGGGTTAAGGGGAATAAAAATTGGCACCCTTCAAAAAGGGAATATTTTAAGTAAATTTTAACTTCTGAAATTTTGATTTCCTCAGAATGTTTCATATCTTTAATAAATCCTTATAATCTAAAAAAAGAATTTCGTAAATATTTCAATATCAAAAAATTAGATGACATGAATAAATTATCTCCTTAAAAGTTTTGAAAAGAATATTTCTATTTCTAACTTTGCGCCTCGTTTAAAA
>CAZLCF010000311.1:0-3358 GCA_964557905.1 uncultured Rikenellaceae bacterium
TTTGATTCCCTCTTTTGTTTTCTTTTATATGCGCAAATATTGTACCAAATTTCTTTAAAAGAATAACCTGATTGACAATAATTATCAAATATAATAAAAATAAAATATACCAAAAAAGAAGGACATGCCGAAGCATGTCCCTTTTGTTTCTTTTCCTGATGTCTTACCTTCTGCTTTTTCCGTCAGAAGAAGATCTTGAGGATGATTTTGACGATGATTTTGATGATGATCTTGACGATGAGCCTGAGGATCTGGAGGAAGAGCTTCTTCCGCTGGATACTGAGGTTCCTTTAGATGATGATGGTCGTCCCTTCGACATTGATGCTCCGCTCCTTGAAGGTGAGGAACTTCTTGAGGGTGCACTCATTACTCTTCCTGAACCTGAACTGCTTCCGGATGTAGCTGCCGGTCTCCGTACAGGAGCAGAAGATACAGCCTTGCTGACCTGGGGTCTTGACGGTGCAGTGTTTACAGAAGTACTCTGGGTCCTGCCTGTCTGAGTGTTACTCACCCTGGCGGCATCCTGATTCCTCACAGGTGCAGTTTGTTCTATTCTTCTGTTTGATGGTACCGTTGAAGGAGCGACCCGCTCTTTCTTAGCATTATCAATGGGATTGCTTTTGTTTCCAAAATTTCCGTTGTTCCCGTCACTGTCACTGTTCCTGTTATTTCCGTTATTACCCCTGTTGCGGTCGTTCTGGTCAAAATTTCCGTTATTGCCATCCAGACGGCTGTTATTGTTATTGCCATTATTGGTGTTATTGCCGTTATTGCGGTTATTGCCGTTATTATTGTCAATCCCGGTACGCGATCCGGGTGCAGGAGCTCCTTCACGTCTTGAGGATCCGCCTGAATTTGACCTGTTGATTTCCGAAGATCCCTTGGGATCGGGAAATTCCCTTGAAGAATACCTGCCCGGTGTGTTATAATAGTAGTTGTAGTTGTTATATGTATGGTAAACCGGTCTGTAGTTATTGTACCAGCGGTTATGTCCGTAATATCCGCGGTCATATCCGTACCATCCCCAGTAATTAGGTCTCCATCTGTGCCCGATATTTATATTGATTATAACCGGAGAGTACCAGCTGTAGTAGTAAGGATCGTAATCCCAGTACCAGGTACTTCCGAAGTAGGGATCATACCATCCGTAATTGTAGACCGGGTATCTGTAAGTACTAAAGCCGAAACCGCCTCCTCCATAGATGCTTATGCCCCATGAGTAAGGTCTGTAGTTATAATAGTATGTTTCGGTAAACACAGGAGAATAATAGTCGAAAGCCGCATATGACCTGTGAAACCTGTTTATCCGTGATGCGAAGTAATAATCATAATCATCATCATAATAATTATTTATTACCATTCCGGCGTCATCATTTCTGAAGTCATTATCAGCAAATTGAGCTGCCATCGGTGAACCCGCGAGCAGCAGGGCTGATATTATTCCGATGTAAAATTTTGCTTTCATGTTGAACCTCCTGTTAATTTTTAAATGATAACTAAAGTTTTTGTCTATTTTTACGCTGTCTTTACTATTCAAATATAATAAATCAAATAGTGTACCAAAAATATGGCGAAGTTTTTAACAAACAGGGATGAGAATTATGCACAATGGTACAATGACCTGGTAATCAAGGCAGATCTGGCTGAAAATTCCGCAGTGAGAGGATGCATGGTCATCAAACCTTACGGCTATGCAATATGGGAAAGAATACAGTCTGAACTTGATAAAATGTTCAAGGCTACCGGTCATGTTAATGCCTATTTCCCGATTTTTATACCGAAATCATTCTTCAGCAGGGAAGCGAAACATGTTGAGGGGTTTGCAAAGGAGTGTGCTGTTGTAACTCATTACCGTCTTAAAAACGATGAAAATGGCAAAGGTATTGTTGTTGATCCGTCGGCGAAGCTTGAAGAGGAGCTGATTATACGTCCCACCTCCGAGACAATAATATGGAACTCATACAAGAACTGGATTCATTCGTACAGGGATCTGCCAATCCTGATCAACCAGTGGGTCAATGTTGTAAGGTGGGAAATGAGGACAAGACTTTTTCTCAGGACCTCTGAATTTCTCTGGCAGGAGGGGCATACTGCCCATGCCACCCGTGAAGAGGCCGTTGAAGAAACTGAAAGAATGATCCATGTATATTCCGACTTTGCCGAAAACTTCATGGCTCTTCCCGTTATCAAGGGATATAAATCTGAAAATGAACGTTTTGCAGGTGCAATTGATACGTATGCAATAGAAGCTATAATGCAGGATGGCAAGGCACTTCAGGCAGGTACCAGCCATTTCCTGGGACAGAATTTTGCAAAGGCATTTGATGTGCAGTTCACTGATAAAAACGGGAAACTCGATTATGTATGGGCTACATCCTGGGGTTTATCAACCAGGATGATAGGAGCCCTTATAATGGCCCATGCCGATAACCATGGACTTGTTCTTCCGCCGCGGCTGGCTCCCGTCCAGGTAGTTATTGTACCAATTTTTAAGAATGCTGAACAGCTTGGCAAAATTTCTGAAACGGCTCATAAAATAATGGAAGATCTCACGGCAAAGGGCATTTCAGTTAAATATGATGACCGTGACAATAATACACCCGGATGGAAATATGCTGATTATGAACTTAAAGGTGTACCTGTGCGGCTTGCAATAGGACCGCGGGATATTGAGCACGGGACAGTTGAGGCAGCCCGCAGGGACACACTTGAAAAAACGAACGTGCCGGTGAATAATCTCTCCGACTATTTACTGAACCTTCTCAATGAAATTCAGAATAATATTTTCAAAAAAGCAGCAGAATTCAAAAAGGCAAATACATTCTGCATCGATAAATGGGATGAATTTGTAAATATCCTGGATAACCAGGGGGGATTCATAATGGCTCACTGGGACGGATCAGCCGAAACTGAGGAGAAGATAAAGGATGAAACCAAGGCAACCATAAGGTGCATCCCATTTGACTCGCCGGAGGAGGATGGCAAGTGCATCTATTCAGGTAAACCTTCAAAAAGAAGAGTCCTTTTTGCAAGATCATATTAAAGAAAAAGAATTATAACAGGATGTTCCGGGGATATATTTTCTTAGGTAATTTTAGTAAATTAGACGTTTTAAACTGATACGCCATGTCTGATCTCAACGAAAAGAAACTGACAATCATTAGTACTCTGAAAGAGAAATCCGTTCTTAAGCAGAAGGTTTATGACAATACTTTTGAGGCATTTGGCGCAGTTAAAGAGATCCTTAAGAACTTTGCAAAAGAGGCAAACGCGAACCTCGCAAATGTTGATTCAAGAATAAAACTGGAATATACCGACAGGAGCAATTTTGATGCACAGCTGAAAGTGGCCGGGGATA
>CAZLCF010000312.1:0-3349 GCA_964557905.1 uncultured Rikenellaceae bacterium
GTGTGAACAGCTCCTTTTATTTCTCCTGAATCCTTTACCTCAAACGGCTCGATTGTCAGATTCTTTCTTATGCTTATTCCCTCTTTGTCACATATCTTATAGAGAGCCTCTTTTGCGCACCAGTGCAGATAAAGATGGTATTTACGGTTATCCGGATCTTTAGTTATTTTTTCCTTCTTGTTAATGAATTTAAATGCAATGGCACCTATGTTGGAACTCATGTATTCAAGATCTATTCCCACCTTTTCGCTGGTGCTGCAGAGTATTGCAGTAAGCTTATGAGAATGTGATATACTGATAAATCTTGATCCGTCCTTAAGAAATGGCTTGTTATTCTTATTATACATTATTTTTGCTTCTTTCCCCAGCAATTCGGTCAGGAGTGCTCTGACGCTGAGAAATTCCAGCCTGCGTGAAGTACTTGTAAATCCTTTATATTTTTTCTTATCGTCAGTATCCAGAACAACAAGATCGAGAAAGGTATTAATATCTTCTTCTATCTTCCATACTCCAAGGATAGATGATTCGTTGAGATAATGTTTTGTAATACAGCCCATTAATAAAGTGACCTATGTTAAATTTCCTTCCATCTCAGGGTTTCAATCAAATGAACGATATCCTCCCTGAAAAATTCATTTACCGGTGCCAGGGAATCAGGATTCGGCTCAGATAGAAAGTAGAGCGATCCCCTGAAATAATGCCTGATACTGTCTGTGACGAAGAATTGTACTGCTGTGGCAGTATTACCTTTCAGGTCGTAAAGAATGCCATAAACCTTATGTTCCGGATCACTGAATACCTGCTCACTGATCGCCTCGGCTTTGGAAATATGGTTTTTCACGTTCATCCTATACGTTTGTTCCATCAATTCTGCAAGGTCATTGTTGATGTCTCTGTATGTGAGATATATCCTGGCATTATATGATGGGAAATCAATATTGAACCAGCCGGGTTCCGGATCGGCATCATCATTAAATGAAATTCTCCCGTATGTAGGATATTCAAAGCTGACCGGAAGATAACCGTCTTGTTTTACAGTATCATTGAAAACAGTATAATCTCTGGATGGCAAATCAATACGGAAGTAACCCTTTGGCTTTGGAACGGGGACTTCCCTGCATCCGGCCAGGATACTGGCAGAAGCTATAATAATCAAAATATTATTCTTCAATATTATCATACTTCTCTTTATCTATTGTGACCCTGATTTCCTTGATTCTTCTCCTGTCAACTGATTCAATCAGGAAGGTAAATCCCCAGTATTTGATAATCTGATCCTTCTTCGGAATTTCACCGGTAAGTTCCAGGATAAGTCCTGCCAAAGTCTCTGATTCCCCTCTCACGATATCAAAAGGATCGTCTTCAAGGCCAAGTATCTTATTGAAATCATTTAGCAGGATCTTGCCCTCAAAAACATATGTTTTTTCGTCAAGTTTCCTGTAAAGTTCCTCATCCTGGTCGCTTTCATCGGTAATTTCACCAACAATCTCCTCGAGGATATCTTCCAGGGTTATTATTCCAGCTGTTCCTCCGTATTCATCAATTACTACGGCCATATGGATCTTTTTCACCTGGAACTCCTTGAGCAGGTCATTGATCTTCTTTGTTTCCGGAACAAAATAGGGCGCCCTGAGAAGAGATTGCCACTTAAAGGTGTCGGGATTATTCATATATGGGAGGACATCCTTTGCATAAAGGATCCCCCTGACATTATCGAATGATTCTGAATAGACGGGGATCCTAGAAAATCCTGAACTGATGATTACAGGAATTATCTTGCTGAATCCGGACTGAATATCAACAGCCGTAACATCAATCCTGGGGCACATTATGGCGCTGACATTAATATTCCCGAAATTAACGATCCCTTTCAGGATTTTTTCATCTTCGCTTAGATCATCAGAGGTCAGATCAAGTGCATCAGATAGGTCATCCATGCTGATATTCGAACGGCGCAAACCTGCTCTTTTCTTAACAAATGAGGAAGAAAGGATAAGAAGGGTAGTTACCGGACGAAAGATCTTTTCAATCACTCCAAGCGGGAACGCCATGAACAGAGCAACGGATACATTGTATCTGGATGCATATACCTTGGGCATTATCTCCCCGAATAGAAGCAGCATAAAAGTAATTACCACAATCTCAATCAGGAATCCGATAACCGGATTTGAGCTGAAGTCAAACAATTTTGAACTGATAAAAGCCGACAGTAATATTATTGCTATATTGACCGTGTTGTTGGCAACAAGTACGGTACTTAAAAGCTTCTCCGGCATGTTGTAGAGCCTCAGGACTGTCTGCGCTTTCTTGCTTTTATCGCTTTTAAACCTCTCAATATCATCAGGGCTTAATGAAAAGTATGCTACTTCTGATCCGGACATAAGTGCTGAACTAAAAAGAAGACCTGCCAGTACAATGAATCCTATAATTATTTTATAATCAGGAGCATTTACAATGATGCCTGAAAGAAATACCACAACTGAATATGAATATCCAGGTTCCAATTTGAATTGCTTGTATTAAAACAATTTAAAAGGGCAGATCATCCTCATTCTGTCCTTTGCCTGGTCCTATGTTAAATGGGCCGCCAGATCCAGGCTCATCGCCTTCTGCACTGCCTTTCTCAGTCCGGTTTTTATTTGGATTTTCTCCCGTCACCTGGTATGGGGGTACCGGTTCATTAACCTCTCCTGACGATCCTCCTTTTTTCTGAAAATCAGAACCGGAATTTTCGGCCTGTCCTGAAACGCTGTTCTGTCCCTGCTTCTTCTCCATAACCATCATGGTGTCGGCAAGGATCTCAGTAATATATTTATTATTCCCGTCTTTATCCACATATGACCGGGTTTTGATCTTACCGACTACATAGACCTGTGTACCCTTTCTGACAGTTTTTTCAGCGACTTCGGCAAGTGCCCGCCATAATACTATGTTATGCCATTCTGTTGAGGTTATCGTTTCCCCCTGCTGGTTTGTATAGGTCTCGCTTGTGGCCAGTGGAAATGTTGCTTTGGCAACACCTTTGTCAAAATACCTTATGACAGGATCTTTCCCGGCATTGCCTAATAATAAGACTTTATTGATTGACATGTAGTTATATAGTTAGTAATTTATGCAACAACAGACCGTAAAGTTAAGAAAAAAACCGCTTCTGACAACCGGAAAAGGATTAATCGGTTAAAACCAGCCTGTCAGAACTCCCATATTAAAGGGGTGGTCAGATATTTAAGTTAGTTACTAGAGATTTGCCAAAAAACTCGGAGAAAGTCGATTATTTATCTATTTCATTGGAATTAAGGCAATAATAAACCTTAAAAAAAAAATTATTATGTAAGTGTTTCAAATTAAA
>CAZLCF010000313.1:0-3326 GCA_964557905.1 uncultured Rikenellaceae bacterium
GAAATCTCATTTATATTCCAGGTATCATTTGATAATATCAGTTTTGCTGCAAAGTTTAATTTGGCTTTTTTAATAAAATCAACCGGTCGGAGTTTTGTTACTTCAATTATTTTACGGTAAAGAGAAGATCGTGACATATTCATGTTCTCAGACAGATTCTCTAGCGTATAATTTTCATTCACAAGGTTTTCATAGATATGATTGAGACAATCTTTTATAAAAGCCCCTACAGCCATATCTTTTGTTTGAAGCAGTTCTCTGAAATAAGGTGAAGGGCAAAAGAATTGTTGCATTTTTTCCCTGCTTTCTATCAGGCTTTTGATATTTGATAACAGAAGGTATTCATTAAACGGTTTGGTAATATATGCATCAGCTCCGATATCGAAACCTTTTATCATATTTTCTTCTGAGTCTATGGCAGTTAACAGAATAACCGGCATATGACATGTTAATGGATTTTCTTTGATCTCAATGCACATCTTCATTCCATCCATTACTGGCATCAAGATGTCACTTAATATAAGATCCGGCAATTTTCTGATAGCAACAGCAAGCCCTTCTTTTCCATTATTTGCTGAAATGATATTATAATATTTGTCGAGAATATCGGTTATCACCAGTAATAAATCCGAATTATCCTCTACAATAAGTATTGTTTTGCTTTTATCAGTTTTTTTAGAAAAATCAATACCAAGGTCCGTTATTTGATTGGTCTTATTATTAGAATCAGGCTTATTATGAAACTGCGGTATAGAGATAGTAAAACTTGTTCCTTTGTTCTCAATACTTTCCACAGAAATCTGACCTCCATGCAGTTGAATTAGTTCTTTACTTAGTGCTAAACCAATTCCTATATTTTCATTTTCGGAGGTATAATTTTTGTTGTTGATCTTATTGAATCGATTAAATATGAAAGGTAATTCATTTTTTGGAATGCCTATTCCGCAGTCTTGAACCTTAATCACGATTTTTGAATTTTCAGATTTCAGAGAAACCGTAACAACACCTGATCTGTTACTGAACTTTATCGAATTTGAGAGAAGATTATACATAACTTTTTCAATCACACCCACATCAAATTCGGCATATATTTCGTTCTTGATTTCCGAAATAAGTTTAATATCTTTCCTGTCTGCCTGCTCACGAAAAGTTTCAATGATATTAGTTATGAACTGTGCTATGTTACCACTGAAAAAAATCACATGATATTTGTTATTTTCTATACTTCGGAACTTTAGAATTCCGTCAGTGAGACGGGCAAGCCGTTCTGCACTCCTTTGCAATACCAGGATTTTTTTTCTGACAGATTCATCAGGGACCAGATTAAGGATATCCTGGATAGGATTTATGATCAGGGTGACAACAGTTCTAAGCTCATGTGATAAATCTGTAAAAAGTCGCAGTTTATTCTCCCTGGCTTCTTCTGCAACTATGAGCAGGCCCAGAGAATCGTCACGCTGTTTTATAATAATTTGATTTTGTCTAATTATTGTTTTATTCTTCTCATCCAGGATCTTATTCATCTTATTCTTATGTTTCCACGACATAAGTATAATACTTACAGTCAGGATCAACAGTATTATTGTAGTATAAGTCAGAAGCAATAATGCCCTTCTTTTTTGAAGGATCTCAGACATTATATTTAACTGGTCACTTTGTTTGTCGATTTTGTCTTGTTGATCTTTTAACTGCTGCCCTTGAAGCCACAAAGTCCTGGCATTTGTGTTATCAATTCTGTAAGTGCTCAAATCAATGTTTTTTTCATACGGTTTTCCTGTGAGTATCTGAATCGCAAGTTGAATCGCTTCATCACCTCCTGAAGGATAAAAAACAGTACCATCTATAAATCCGTTAATCACCATAGAGACACCACCAGTAGGAGTATTCATCCCATCAACACCTATAATATAAGGCTTGAGATTATATTTTCTGGCAGATTTTGAGGCAGCATTTGCCATGAAATCATTGTGAGCAAATATGAGGTTAAAATTGTTAAATACCCTGAATAAACTATCTGTCAACTTAGATGCTTTACTTTCCAGCCAGGCTCCTTCAACGGCTTTTACCGTACTGATATTTGGTAATTTGTCAACTATTTCATGGAATCCTGCAGACCTTTCTTTGGCTGGAGTAGAGCCTTTTAGTCCCGTAATTTCCAACACTTTCCCTTTTCCCTTTAATAATTCCTCTGCAAAATAACCTGCTTCTTTCCCGATAGCAAGATTATCAGCCCCAATAAACGCTGTATATTGTGTTGAATTTATTTTCCTGTCAACAACTATAACAGGTATTCCTTCACTAAAAACTCTTTCCACAGTTGATGTAAGAGGTTCTGCTTCATTAGGGCTTACAATTAACAGATCAATTCCTTTTGAAACCAATTCATTAATATCTGCAATCTGTTTATCATTGTTATCTCCTGCATCTTTTACTATCAATTCAATGTTTAAGTCACGATAGAAAGTGATTTCCCTCTTCATGTCCTCAACCATTGCTATACGCCATTCATCAATCATTGTGCACTGAGAAAAACCAATGACCATCTTTTTCCCCGGATTCCGATCCATGTCCTTAACGCATCCGGTCAACAGGATAAGTAAAATTAATAAGTACCTTTTCATATTAGAAAAACAGATTTAAATACCATATTTCATAAACATTATTTCATCCTGTCCTAAAATGTTTCATTTGCAACTTTATACAAAAGTATCTTAAATCTTAATACATAAAGATTAAATTACCTTAATCTGATTCTGTTAATATTACTTTTATAAGGAATTAGATATTTGCTTTTTATTTCACAGCTTATAAATCATCTGTTTTTTCAGCTTCCTGCGTAAATGAATTTTAGTAATATTCTTCTCCTTCAAATGTTATTTAAAAAAATTGACCAGTTTTTCATACCATATTGAATAGTTATTATCCAACAGATGGTTAAACTACCAAAGCTGGCACATTACCTTTGCCATTATGAACATATTTTAACTGTTCATACTAAAATTCAACTGGTAATTTTAATCTAAATTTGATAGCATCTGCTGATTTTAATAACTCAGACACGAAAACGAAGAAAAAAATACTATGTGTTGGTGAAATTCTCTGGGATTTGCTGCCGGAAGGCGCTAAAGCGGGAGGTGCTCCGATGAATGTTGCTCTCCACCTGAAAAAGTTTGGTGTGGAAGTAAGATTTGCAGGCAGAATTGGAGATGATCATCTGGGGAACGATCTTAAAAACTATCTTCAACAACAGGGATTGGACACCGGATTATTGCAGGTTGACGATAAGTTTCCCACCAGTACGGTAGAAGTACATCTGGGATCTGACG
>CAZLCF010000314.1:0-3302 GCA_964557905.1 uncultured Rikenellaceae bacterium
AAAAGTAAAAACATGATTTTGTATTTGATTGATATTATGTGCTTTACTTGCTCATTTAAAAATGAAAGGGTGAGGTTTATATCTATTTCATATAACTCAGTAATGAGGGATAGTATAAAGAATTGAAAGTTGATATGAGGATTACGAAGTCTCAGTACAATCATGGATACCAGTTCAGCAGGGGAGAGGAGGAGAGAATCCCCGATGCCGGTGCATTTTATTGCCAGGCAATCGAAAATGCTGATGGTGTGCCTTTTCAGTTGATCTTCGGGCCGCAGATCGGAGAAGGAATATATCTCAATACGGGGGCTGGGGTAACGCAGCTTCTCGGGATCTCGCCCGAAGATTTTACTGAAAAACTCTTCCTGGAGATGATTGAAAAGATTATTCCCCTTTCGGATGATATACCTGCGGATTCGGTAATGTCGCGCAGGAAATTTCTTAACGGTGAGATTAAGAACTACAGAGCTGAAGTGCTTGTAAGGACTCCCTCGGGAGAGAAGAAATGGATCCGCGATACTTCAGTGCCGCTTATTGATGAAGAGACTGGAAAGGTCATCGGCGCACTGGGAATTCTTTACGATACCAATGAACAGAAGCATATCCTTGAAAAGCTTGTTGAAGCCCGGGAAAAAGCAGATGAAAGTGAGGGGCTGAAAGCTGCCTTTCTTCACAACATATCGCATGAGATAAGAACTCCTTTGAATGCCATTGTCGGATTTTCCACCTTGCTGGAAGAATATCTCGACAATTCGGAAAAACGGAGGGAATACCTTGATATTATTTCGCGCAGTTCTGATCATCTTTTGGAGATCATTGATGATATCGTGGAGATCTCAAAAATTGAAGCAAAGAACATAAAGATCAGCAGGGAGAGGGTGGATCTCGATTTGATGCTTTGGAAGATATATGAGCAGTTCCGCCGCATGGCTTCTGAGAAGGGCATCGTGCTGAACTATGTGGTTATGCCGGACAGCGGTAGTCCTGAAGTCAACACGGATGGCTACAAGGTCATACAGGTTCTCAGGAATCTTGTCAGCAATGCCCTGAAATTCACTCATGAGGGGAGGGTTGAGTTCGGGTACAGAAATAAGGAGGGAAAAATTGAGTTTTGGGTTTCTGACACAGGTATTGGCATTGCCATGGAGCAGCAGGCGAATATCTTCAGCAGGTTTTACCAGGGCGACAGCTCATCCAGGCGAAGCTACGGAGGCACCGGTTTGGGGCTGGCAATCTCAAAGGCTTATATTGAGCTGTTAGGCGGTGAAATATGTTTCACCTCACGCCAGGGAGAAGGTTCCGTTTTCCGGTTTACAGTGCCGGATGAGAGGGTGGGGGACTGAGTTTTTCTTAATCAAATAGTATTTTGCTACAATGGATTTGTGTGCTAATAGAGTTATGTTTATTAGCGATATAATCTATTTAGTTAGCAACAAGGGAGAATAGTCACTATTTAGAATCATTCTAAAATACATCTTTATAATGCTGTTTATCTGCTCATTACGTAATTTGATGATAAAACAATAATAAAACTATTGTTTATAATAGAGATATAGTATTATATTTGATACCATTTTTTGAATGAAATTTAAAATTAAGATAGATGAAACCACAACTTTGGATGATATCCGAAAAGAGTTGGAAGCCATTAAATCTTCAAATGTTAACGAAATACCTCTTAATTATCTTAGGAAGATCATCGACTTTCTTGGTGCAACCGAGATTCCCGGAAAGGGATCTAGTGTAAGATTTCATCATAAACTATTAGACCGCCATCCATTATACCGTGGATACTTTCAAGTTCATAAAATTCACAAGGGAGGTGATCAAGACTTCGTTAAAAGATTTGATTTTAAATCATTTCTGTACAGTTCCTTAATTACAATTATTGATATAAAAGAAAAATCACAAACCAATGTCAAATAAAGATTTAAAATATTATCTAGAACTAGATTATAAAATTAACATTGAGAGGATTGAACAAGAGGAAGAATTCTCCTATATAGCATATTCTAGTGACCTTGGGAAATATGCTTGTTACGGAAAGGGTAATACTCAAATTGAAGCGATTCAAGCCTTTTTGGATGAAAAAAACAACTTTCTTGAATATCTCTTCAATGCAGGAGAATCTATTCCTGAACCTAAAATGGAAGAATCAGAGCGATTTAGTGGATTCTTTAATGTCAGGACATCACCTATAATACACGCAAATCTTGTTGTTCAGGCAAAAGAATTAGGAATATCCCTTAATTTATACCTTAACCAAATTCTTTCTGGAGCAACTGAGAAGAAGATTTCAAACAACATTATACTCGATAAAATTGGTGAACTCTGTGGAAAATTAGATGCTCAACATTATGAGGTAACAAGACAACTTCGTTACCAGCATGATACTATTATAAGTCAGTATAAATGGCTCGCGGAATACTCAAATCAGTATTTAGAAGTAGCATAATTAAATTAAAATGAAACCAAAAATATCTCCACAAGAATATCGAGTAATTCTTGAATCCTTAGAATTAACTTCTATTTCTCTTTTTGAAACTTCAACAAAACTCAGAGAAGAAAATATCTCAAAATCATTGACTCTTGAAATAGAAGAAAAATATACATTCAATCAAGTTGGAAACACCCTCAATATCTTATACAACTACAAACTCTCTGCGCAAGGTCAAGAAAATGCAGAACCAGCAATTATTATAATCGCGAAATACTCAATAAAATACAAAATTTCAAAAGAAGTGACAATAACAAAAGACTTCATGAATATTTTTAGTGATCTAACTGTTAGTATGCTACTCTGGACATATTTCAGGGAATATGTAAATAATACAGTTTATAGGATGGGAATGCCGCCTTTAGTTCTCGGATTAAAAAAGAAATTAAAAATACCTGGATAATTTATTAATCAATTCATTACCTTACAATTAATTAACACCCCTGTTGCTAACACGGACAATGCTATGAAAAGCATAGGTGCTAAAGTAAATAAACTCGTCACGGTTTTTTGCAAGCCGTGCCTGCCTCCTTGACAGGAATGTGGTTAACGGGTAAGCGGACCGCGCACCTGCTTCCTATTAAAATCTTGTAACTAGACAGCTAACCAGCACATCAGTAAGTTTGTACGCGAAGCTCGTATAAGCCAGCGAAATTGTACCCGGACTACAAAAACACGTGCCTTGCTTCGCTCCTTCCTGCCTCCGAAAGATCGTGCCTCTATAGGAGACAGTGCTTCCCGGCCTTCACTCGCTCAGCAACACTTAATAATTTTATTGCCGGGCTGATAGGTGGTATGGGGAATA
>CAZLCF010000315.1:0-3283 GCA_964557905.1 uncultured Rikenellaceae bacterium
AACGGATGCCTCTGAACAGCACCGGGGGTTATTCAAATATGGCTCTTTCAGAGCCGGCTTCCAAGGAGAAGCTATAACCTAAGACTGATACCGTGAGCGGCTCGTCCAAAACCGGTATGCTCACTTTTATAAACAGAACCTCAGGCAGACTAAAAAAAAGCCCCGACGTTGAAGGTCGGGGCAGCCATGAAAAGAATGGAAAAATTGCTTTTGGACAGTAAAAGCTTCTTTAAAGTTTTACAACTTTATATACGTTACTTAATTTTCCTTTAATAAGCCTCAGAAAATAAATACCTGCGGGATACTCCTGCATATTGATCTGTTTTTCAACAGATGCAGCTTCAACAATATCAGTTTTGACAAGCTTACCCTGCTGGTCGAGGAGATAGATGTCAATATCGCCGTCAATCGGCACCTCAAACTTAATATTTAAAATTTCACTTGCCGGATTGGGGTAAACAGTTACATTAACCAGCTCTTCGAGATTGTCCTCAATGGTTGTTACAATCAGCTGCTGCTGAAAACCGTGAGTAAGGATCAGATCTCCTGATGAAAAGGTTGGAATAATTGTTTCACCAAGGGTCCAGCTGATAGAGATGCCACCAGACGAATTATATCCTCCGGCGCTTGCAATCACTTCCTGTTTCTGCCCGCTGACGGACAAAGCATACAATGCTGCGAAAAAAACGAGTATGTACCTTTTCATTCAGGGTTGTTTTTATTCTACTAATCGAATACTATGTGTAAAAATATACTAATTATTTACAAAAAGCAATATTATTTTTATTCATTTTCATAAGTGACAGAAAAAATTGGATGAACTGCTGTTTTAAAGTGGTGAACATACCAAATAATCAAAAAGAACATAAAATCAAACCCGGCTGTCACTTCTTCTGTTAAATTTGTGGATTTACCAGATATGTCTGAGGGAAGAAAACTATGGCACTGGTCGGTTCTGGCCATTCTGTCACTGATATGGGGGACCAGCTATATATTAATGAAAAAGGGACTCGAATCCTTTTCAACGTATCAGGTCGCATCCCTGAGGATGTTAATCTCATTTCTCTGTCTTTTACCGCTGGCTTTACGCAGTTTACCAAAGCTAAACAGGGAAAACTTCCTTTCGATCCTTATTATAGGGTTCTTTGGGAGCGGCATTCCGGCTTTTTTGTTTCCCCTGGCACAAACCAGGATAGACAGTTCTGTTGCGGGAATGTTAAATTCATTAAGCCCTGTATTTACCCTGATCATGGGAATAATGATGTACAGCAGGAAAGTGATCAGATCACAGATTGCAGGAGTTTTTCTTGGCTTGCTTGGTGCCGCAGGGCTTCTTTACAGCGGCTCTCTTACATTCAATTATTACGGGCTTTTCGTGGTTCTGGCAACTCTCCTCTACGGGATCAGCTCAAATGAAGTAAGTAAGGTTCATGGCCTTAATGGACTGGAAATCACATCGCTGGCATTTTTTGTTCTGGGCCCCTTTGCACTGGTACTTCTCCTGCTTACTGACCTGCAGGCACCATCGGAAACTGAAAACTGGCTCAGGAACTTGGGATGCATCGCAGTTCTTTCAATTTTCGGAAGCGCAATTGCCCTTATACTGTTTTACCGGCTGATACAGGATACCTCGCCTGTTTTTGCATCCATGACCACCTATTTTATCCCCATTGTTGCTACAATATGGGGACTCACAGATAATGAGCGTCTTACATCATCAATGCTGGTCTCCGTATTATTGATACTTGCCGGGGTCTACCTTATCAACCGTCCCGGTATCCTGAAGAAATTAAAAAGCAACCTGAAATGAACAGGTATCATCTCCTGGCACTTTCTGTTTGCGGCGGGATACTGACCGGGCTTGCCTGGACAAGCTGGTTCCCGGGGCTTATTTTACTGGTCGCCTTTGTTCCATTCTTCCTGATCGAGAACCATATTTTTGAAAATCACTGGAAATTTAACAGGAATGCCTGCTTCGTTTATATCCTTCCAGGTATCATTATTTTTAATACTATGACCGTGGGATGGGTAAGGGCAGCTAGCATTCCTGCTGCAATAACCGTAATAACAGGCATGTCGTTCTTTATGGCTTTTATTTTGTGGCTTGCACATGTTGTAAGGGTGCGGGCCGGAATTATTACAGCATCAATAGCCGTTATTTCATTCTGGCTCTCCTTTGAGCTCCTTTCTCTGAATTTTGTCCTGCTTTCACCCTGGATCAATCTTGGCAACGGCCTCGCGAAAGATATTCTTTTCATTCAATGGTACGAAATTTCGGGAACATCCGGTGGTACATTGTGGATCCTGTTGTCGAACCTTTTCCTGGCTCTATTTTGTGTAAATTTCTTCAGCCGGAAGTGCAGGTACGGGCTATATCTATGGATATGGCTGGCAGTTATACTTATTCCATCAATCATTTCAATAACAAGGTTTTATACGATCAAACAGAACAGGACAGGAGAAAATGAAGTGCTGATAATTCAGCCCAATATTGATCCGTTTACCGAAAAATTTTCAGTACCATTTGAAGATCAGTTGAAAAAAACTCTTGACATGGCCACGGGAAGTATCACGGACAGTACCTCATGGCTGCTGACCCCTGAAACAACTGTGGATGATCCTGTCAATGAGAAGGATATGGACAGCAATAGATATACTCTTACCCTCAGGGAATTTGCCGGGCACCATCCCGGAATAAGTATAATTTCCGGATTGGTCAGTTTCAGGTTATATCCTCCGGCACAGGAAGTACTTTCAATTTCCGCAAGAAAAATTGATTCTTCAGGTTACTTTTACGATCATTTCAATTCCGCGTTCATGATTGATTCAGGGGGAGTGAAAGGAATTTATCACAAATCTAAACTGGTGCCGGGTATCGAGATGCAGTTCTATGCAGAACTTGGAAAGTTCATCAACAGCATTGTCCCCTACCTTGGCGGCACAAAATGGGGGTATGGGATCCAGGAGGAAAGGACATGCTTTAAACATCCTTATACAGGCCAGGTTGCGGCCCCGATTATATGCTATGAATCAGTTTTCGGGGATTATGTCGCTGATTATGTGAGAAAAGGAGCAAATACATTATTTATAATAACAAATGACGGATGGTGGAAGAACACCTCAGGGTACAAACAGCATCTGTCATATGCTTCATTAAGAGCCATTGAGACGCGAAGGCCGGTTGCCAGAGCCGCAAACACCGGGATATCATGCATTATTGACATCCGGGGCAAACGGACACAGCAAACTCAATGGTGGACCGAAGATGTTCTCAGGGGTGATA
>CAZLCF010000316.1:0-3280 GCA_964557905.1 uncultured Rikenellaceae bacterium
TTTTTCAAGTGTCTTACACCTGACGCAACCAGGTCCCAAAATTTTTATTTCCATTATCTGCGTTATATTAATGTTTAAAATTAATTAGCAAATAAGAATTATGAATGCATCAGGGATTTTGATACTTCACAGGAGATATTTGCCGATTGATCTTCATTCAGAAAATCATCAAGCAATTTCTTTGCCTTTTCCCAATTTCTCCTGTTGATACAGTACTTTATATAAGGAGGATTAATCTCTCCCTGGATTAATCCGGCATACTTCAATTCTTTTAAATGCTGAGAAAGAGTGGAGCGGCCCACAGGAATTTCTTCGACCAGATCTCCACTGTAACAGCATGAGTTCATTTTGGAAAGCTTCTGAAGAATATATACCCTTACGGGATGGCTTAATGCTTTAGAAATTCTGGCAATCTGTAACGCTTCCTTAGTGAATTCTAATTTGCCTGACATGATTTACTGTTTTTTATTTCAATATTTCGCAAATATACGAAATGTTTTTATATATTCGCTGGATTTTTATAATAAAATGAAAAAGAGAAAAGATCTTGTTAAAATACTGATCCTCTGTACCAGCAACAGCTGCCGCAGCCAGATGGCACAGGGTTTTTTGCAGTCATTTGACAGTAAGATCGAAGTGCATTCTGCAGGGATTTTTCCCGCCAGGATGATAAACCCGAAAGCTGTTGAAGTAATGGCTGAATCTGGAATTGACATAAGTAAGAACACCCCTAAATCAGTAGATGAATTTCTGAATGATCAATGGGATTATGTAATTACAGTTTGTGATGATGCAAATGAAACTTGTCCTGTTTTTCTGGGAAAAGTGAAACATCGTTTGCATATTGGATTTATGGATCCTTCTCAAGTCACTGGATCAGAGGAATTAATCATGAGTGAATTTCGCAGAGTAAGGGATGAAATAGAGGAGGAATTTTATAATTTTTATAATACCAATCTTAAAATTAAATAATTTGATATTTATGAAAAATGTAAAAGACATTGTAAAAGAAAAATATGGCAAAATAGCCGAACAAAGCAATAATGAGAAATCATCATGCTGCAGCTCATCATGCTGTGGGCCTGAAGTGGACTATACAGTTTTCAGTGAGAATTATAAAGAAATGGAAGGCTACGACCCGGATGCTGACCTGAATCTGGGTTGCGGAATACCTACAAATTTTGCACAGATTAAAAAGGGTGATCATGTTCTTGATCTTGGCAGTGGTGCAGGTAACGATTGTTTTATTGCCAGGGCGATAGTCGGAGAAATAGGGAAAGTCACAGGTCTCGATATGACGGAACAAATGATCAGAAAAGCCAGGGAAAACAGTGCGAAACTGAACTTCAAAAATGTTGAGTTTGTGCTCGGAGATATAGAGAAAATGCCATTTGATGACAAGATGTTTGATGTAGTGATTTCAAATTGTGTATTGAACCTTGTACCTGATAAGTCTAAAGCATTTAAAGAGATCTTCAGAGTATTAAAACCGGACGGACACTTCTGTGTTTCAGATGTGGTCATTAAAGGGACACTGTCAGAAAAAATGCAAAAGGATGCTGAGATGTACGCAGGATGTGTTTCCGGTGCAAGTGAAATGAATGAATATCTTAAAATCGTTGAAGATTCAGGCTTTGTGAATGTCAAAGTGCATAAACAAAAAGAAATAAAACTTCCTGAGACATTACTTTCAGAATATAATGACCCGAATGAACTTAATGCTTACCGCACTGGTGATAAAGGAATATTCAGTATAACAGTATCTGCTGATAGGCCGTCTGGTTGCAGCTGTGGTGGTATATGTTAAATTTTATTTTACAGCGAAATGGGAACAACAAAACAGCTTTCGTTTTTTGACAGGTATCTTACTCTTTGGATATTCCTTGTAATGTTTGCAGGAGTCATAATTGGATATTTTTTACCCGGAATCTCGGAATTCTGGAATTCATTAAGCTCTGGCACAACCAACATCCCAATTGCAATCGGCCTTATTCTGATGATGTACCCTCCACTGGCAAAAGTCAAGTATGAAAAGCTTCCATTGGTTTTTAAAAATCTGAAGCTGTTAACCTTGTCTCTTACACAGAACTGGATAGTCGGGCCGGTCGTAATGTTCTTACTGGCAATAGTGTTTCTCCATAATCATCCGGGTCTGATGGTCGGAGTTATTCTGGTTGGATTAGCCCGTTGTATTGCAATGGTTCTGGTATGGAACGATCTTGCAAAGGGAGACACCGAGCTGGCTGCAGGCCTGGTAGCTTTCAATGCGCTGTTCCAGGTGTTTCTGTATTCTGTTTATGCCTATATTTTTATTACACTCCTTCCTCCTGTGTTTGGATTAAGCGGTTCAATAGTAGAGGTATCAATCTCTGAAATAGCCGTAACGGTTTTAATCTATCTGGGCATCCCATTCCTGGCGGGACTAATTACGAATACAATTCTGCGAAAGTTTGCAGGTGATGAATGGTATTATGGCAAATTCATACCAAAAGTATCCTGGTTGACTCCCGTAGCTCTTCTGTTTACAATTTTTGTGATGTTCTCACTCAAAGGAGAAAAGATCATAGAATTGCCACTGGATGTACTTAGAGTTGCAATTCCATATACGATATATTTTGCAGTAATGTTCTTCTCCACATTCTTTGTTGCAAAATGGATGGGGCAGGGATATGAAAAATCAGCAACGCTTGCATTCACAGCAGGAAGCAACGACTTTGAGCTGGCCATAGCAGTAGCCGTTGCTGTTTTCGGGATCAATTCTCAGGCCGCATTTGCAACGGTTATCGGACCTCTTGTCGAAGTACCTGTATTGATAATGCTGGTAAATGTTTCACGACATTTTCAGAAGAAATATTTCCTGAAATAAAATACCCGTAATTATCTCCTTACTCAGAAATACTTTCAGGAAATCTTATAATTTTGACAGGAGTTCCATAAAAGCCATTCTTATGAAAAACCTGTTTCTAAATCTTTTAAAACTGTTAGTTATAATCGGCATTATTATTCTTCCTGTATCATGCAGTAAAAAAACAAAACCCGAAAAATTCTCTTTTGCTTTTGTTTCCGACATTCACCTGCAGACTGAAAATAATGCAGTGCAGGGATTCCTGGAAGCCATTGATACTATTAACGATCTGAAACCTGATTTTGTAATTGTGGGCGGAGATAACATAATAGATGCCCTTGCCCAGCGGCATGGCAGAGCCGATTCCCTTTACACTCTTTACCAGGAGACTGAGAAAGCGTTGAAAATGCCTGTTTATCATACCATGGGGAATCA
>CAZLCF010000317.1:0-3268 GCA_964557905.1 uncultured Rikenellaceae bacterium
AATATTCTTTATGGTACTGATCAGTCTCATGAAATTACAGTTTTACAACGGTTCCTTTTTTGGCTTCAATAGCTGCTATAGCTGATTTGCTGAATGCATGGGCGTGTACTTCAAGCTTCTTATCGAGTGTCCCTTTGCCAAGTATCTTTACCAGTGCATTCTTTGAGATCAGTCCTGCTGAAATAAGCACTTCAGGATCGATTTTCTCCAGATTGTTCTTTTCAGCCAGGATCTGCAGCACACCTATATTAATACCTTTGTATTCCCTGCGATTGATATTTTTAAAACCGTATTTCGGAACACGTCTCTGAAGAGGCATCTGGCCACCTTCAAATCCTACTTTCTTTTTATAACCTGATCTTTGTTTTGCGCCCTTGTGCCCTCTTGTTGAAGTTCCTCCCTTGCCTGAACCTTGTCCGCGGCCAAGACGCTTGTTCTTCTTCACTGATCCTTTTGCAGGTTTTAAGTTACTCAAATCCATAACTATATTCTGTATATATGGTTTAAACCTTAAATTTTTTCTACTTTAACCAGGTGTCTGATCTTATTTACCATTCCCAGTATCTGCGGGGTAGCTTCATGTTCAACACTATGGTTTAATTTGTGAATGCCAAGAGCCTCGAGAGTTCTTTTCTGTCTCTCCGGTTTACCGTTCTTGCTTCTCACCTGGGTAATACGAATCTTTGCCATCGCATTATGCTTTACTAACCGTTAAAAACTCTTTCCATTTTTATCCCTCTGTGCTCGGCTATGGAAAATGCATCGCGCATTTCCAGAAGTGCAGCGAAGGTCGCTTTCACAAGGTTATGAGGGTTTGAAGAGCCCTTTGATTTCGCGAGCACATTTCTGACGCCGACGCTTTCAAGGACGGCACGCATTGCACCACCGGCTTTTACGCCTGTTCCTTCGGAAGCCGGCTTTATGAATACTTTTGCACCGCCAAACTTGGCAATCTGCTCATGAGGTATTGTGCCGTTTATCACAGGCACTTTAATCAGGTTCTTTTTGGCATCTTCGATACCTTTGGCTATTGCCGTTGTTACTTCACTGGCTTTACCGAGGCCATGCCCTACAATACCATCTTCGTTTCCAACAACAACAATAGCTGAGAAACTGAATGTACGTCCTCCTTTTGTAACTTTTGTAACTCTCTGGATACTTACCAGTCTGTCCTTAAGTTCAAGATCGCTGGTTTTTACTTTTCTAATACCGTCTGCCATAGTCCGTTAAAATTTTAATCCGCCTTCGCGGGCTGCATCTGCCAATGATTTTACTCTTCCATGATATTTGTAGCCGCTTCTGTCGAATACTACTTTCTCAATGCCTTTTTCCTTACACTTTGAGGCAAGCAGTTTACCTACAAGCTTTGCCTGTTCGGTTTTCTTAATGCCTGCGGAGGCAGCAATCTCTTTTTCCTTTGATGATGCTGACAAAAGCGTAATCCTGTTCAGGTCATCAACAACCTGGACATATATCTGTTTATTGCTGCGATACACTGCAACTCTGGGAGTATCTGCAGTACCGCTTATTTTATTCCGGATCCTCTTTCTGATCCTTGTCCTTTTTTCAAATTTAGTTAAAGCCATCTTTCTTAACTTTTACCAGATTACTAAACACTTGCAGATTTCCCGGTTTTTCTCCTGAGCTGTTCGCCGACAAACTTGATACCCTTGCCTTTATAAGGTTCAGGCGGACGGAGAGATCTGATCTTTGCCGCTACATGCCCGATGAGCTGTTTATCGATGCTTGAAAGTGTGATTACAGGATTGCTCCTTCTTTCTGTTTTTGCTTCTACCTTCACTTCTGCCGGAAGCTGAAGGATAATTTCATGTGAATATCCAAGGCTCATTTCAAGCTGTTGCCCTTTAGCTTCGGCGCGATAGCCTACTCCTACAAGCTCAAGCTCCTTTTTATATCCCTGCGAAACACCGGTAACCATATTGGCAATAAGAGCTCTGAAAAGACCATGCAGTGACTTATGGTTTTTAGATTCCGATGGTCTTGAGATAACAACCTGGTTGTCTACCACTTCAACCTTCAGGTCTTTGTCAACAGCCTGACTTAACTCTCCCAACGGTCCTTTCACACTTACCACATTGTTGTCACTGATACTGACAGTGACTCCTTTGGGCAGGTTTACAGGTAATTTTCCTATTCGTGACATTAAGCTTTCCTCCTGATTAATAAACATAACATAACACTTCACCACCTATATTTTCTTTCTTTGCCTCTTTGTCGGTCATTAAACCTTTTGAAGTTGAGATGATTGCAATTCCAAGTCCGTTCAGTACTTTCGGCATATCATCAACCCCGATATAATGCCTTAGTCCGGGACGGCTGACCCGCTGTAATTCCTTAATAGCAGGTTTTTTGCTCTTGGGATTGAACTTAAGAGCAATTTTAAGAATACCCTGGCCATTATCACTCTTCATAACTTTATAGCTGAGAATATAACCTTTTTCAAAGAGTATTCTTGCAATCTCTTTTTTAAGATTGGATGCTGGCGCCTCCACAACCTTATGACCGGCCATAATGGCATTTCTGATTCTGGTCAGTAAATCTGCAATTGGATCCGTCATCTTAAATTTTTTATATTGTTTATATTCATTTTCAATTACCAGCTGGCTTTTTTCACACCGGGAATAAGTCCATATGAGGCCATTTCCCTGAAAGTTATCCTGCTGACGCCGAATTGTCTCATATATCCTCGCGCGCGCCCGGTAATCTTACAGCGGTTACGCAGCCTGTTCGGATTTGAGTTACGTGGCAGACGGCTTAAGCCCACATAGTTTCCTTCGGCTTTCAGAGCGGCTCTTTTAGCAGCATATTTCTGTACCAGTCGTGCGCGTTTTACTTCGCGGGCCATCATTGATTCCTTAGCCATATTATCAGTTTTTAGAAGTTTTAAACGGTAACCCAAAGTTTTTCAGAAGAGCAAGAGCTTCTTCATCTGTTTTTGCCGATGTTACAAAAGTGACCTGTAAACCCATGATCTTTGCCACCTTGTCAAGGTCTATCTCAGGGAATATTATCTGTTCGGTTATTCCCATGGTGTAGTTGCCACGCCCGTCGAGTTTTGCATTGATGCCTTTAAAGTCACGGATACGGGGCAGTGCAACGGATATCAGCCTTTCAAGAAATTCATACATCCTCTCCTGTCTCAATGTCACCATTATTCCGATAGGCATTTTTCTTCTCAGCTTGAAGTTTGAAATATCCTTTGATGAGTAGGTAAGAACAGCTTTCTGTCCGGCTATATCTGTTAATT
>CAZLCF010000318.1:0-3255 GCA_964557905.1 uncultured Rikenellaceae bacterium
CTTCTATTTCTTCAACAACGGCAACGGAACATTTACCGACAGGACAAAAGAAGTAATTGGCCAAACCTCGTTTTACGGTATGGGGAATGATATTGCAGACTATAATAATGACGGTCTGCCTGATGTTATGCAAATTGACATGGCTCCTGAAGATAATCAAAGAGCCAAAGAAAATATGACCAGCATGACCCGGGAGGATTTTGAGGAAATGGCAAATGAAGGACTTCACCATCAATACCGGTATAGTACGCTGCAACTAAACAGGGGAATCAGGGATAATGGCCTGCCATTCTTCAGCAATACCGCCTGGATTGCAGGAGTAACATCAACAGACTGGAGTTGGGCTTCACTATTTGCCGATTTTGACCTTGACGGATGGAAAGATCTATATATAACAAACGGCATCCGTAGGGATATCAATAACATTGATTATTTCAATAAAATGAACAAATCAACGTATTTTGACAAAGGATTAAGCAATAGCGAGTTATTAAAACAGGTACAGGATATGCCCTATAAACCGCTTGTAAATTATCTGTATAAAAATAACGGAGATCTCACTTTCTCAAAATACAGCAAAGAATGGGGAATTAAGGAAGAAAGCTATTCAAATGGCGCTGCCTATGCCGATTTGGATAATGATGGAGACCTCGATCTTATCGTTAACAATGTTGACGAGGAAGCCCTGGTATACAGAAACGATACCCGGGAAAAACAATTGGGCAATTACCTGAAAATTGATTTTGAAGGAACTCCAAAAAATAAGATGGGAATAGGCTCAAGAGTGACCCTGTGGAATGAAGGGAAAATACAAATGGCAGAGCTGACCTTATCAAGGGGATATCAGTCTTCTGTGGAACCAATACTCTACTTTGGTCTTGCCAGGCATGAGATGATAGATTCCATGTTTGTAAAATGGCCCGACGGAAAAGTACAATGCCTTAAGCATGTATATACCAATCAAAAGTTGACGTTGCATTACGCCGATGCAAAGATGACCGCTTCAATTCCGGCAGTTAAAGAAAAACTGTTCCGGGAGATTACTGACCAGGTCCAACCCGGCTTCATGCATAAAGAAAACAACTTTAACGACTTCGATTACCAGCCCCTTCTCCCTTACAAATTATCAATGACCGGTCCGGGCATTACAGTGGGAGATGTCAACAACGATATGCTCGAAGATTTCTTTATCGGAAACGCATCCAATAGCTCAGGTCAATTGTTCATTCAGAGCAGTGATGGAACATTCAGCGTTCAAGAGGGCCCTTGGGAAAACGATAACAACAGGTTTGAAGATACGGGTTCGTTGTTGTTTGATGCCGATAACGATGGAGATCTTGATTTGTACGTGGTAAGCGGTGGCTATGAGTTTCAGGAAGGTTCAAAAGAATACCAGGACCAGCTTTACCTCAATGATGGCAGTGGAAACTACATGAAAGATGAAAAGGCTTTACCGGTAACCACTTCCAGTGGATCATGCGTTAAAGCATTTGACTTTGACAAAGATGGTGACCTGGATTTGTTCGTAGGCGGAAGACAGGTGCCACACCAATATCCCTTCCCGGCTCAAAGCTACATACTCGAAAACAAATCGGAAAAAGGGATTGTGAAATTTGCGGATGTTACAGATAAAGTTGTACCGGAGCTTTCCAAAGCAGGAATGATTACGGATGCCTTCTGCACTGATATTGACAAGGATTCATGGCCCGATTTAATCGTAGCCGGAGAATGGATGCCTGTTTGCTATTACAGAAACATTCACGGAAAATTCAGCAAAACTGAAATAGCCGGGACCAAAGGTTGGTGGTTTAGCATTGAAGGTGCCGATTTCGATAAAGACGGCGACATTGATCTGGTTGCAGGTAACCTTGGCTTAAACTTCAGATATAAAGCAAGTGTCGACAAGACCTTTGATGTATATGCTGCAGATTTTGACCATGATGGGAAATCAGACATAGCCCTTAGCTATTACCAGGGGAATAAACAATATCCGGTGAGAAGCAGATCATGTTTTGTAACCCAGAATCCGGGTCTCGCCTTTAGATTCCCTACCTATAAAAGCTTTGCCGAAGCTACGATTTCGGATGTTTATACCAAGAAAGTACTGAAAGAATCTCTTCACTTGCAAGCTGAGACCTTTGCCAGCTGTTATCTTGAAAATATCGGGAATGGAAAGTTTAAAATTCATAAGTTACCAAATGAAGCTCAATTATCTTCTATAAATGATATGATTATTGATGATTTTGATAATGATGGACAGCTGGATATTTTGGCGGCCGGCAATCTTTTTGATGTGGAAATTGTTACGCCAAGAAATGACGGCGGAGTTGGTGTGTTTCTGAAAGGTGATGGTAAGGGCAGTTTTGAAGTTATACCCTCGGGATTATCAGGATTTTTTGTTCCCAAAGAAGTTAAAGCACTATCATTAATTCACCTGAATAATGCCGATAAAGACAAAGCTGTTTTAGTTGGAAATAATAACGACAGGATGCAAATATTTAAGTTTAAATGAATAAATTAACCTTCATCACAAGGTTTCTTAAAATGAGAATCAACTTTTACATATGTTTATTATGCGTTTTACTTTGTTCATGCAACAAACTTTACAAAGAAACTTTTAAGAAAATATCCCCTTCCTCTTCAGGTATAAATTTCATCAATGAATTGATAGAAAATGATACATTGAATTATACGATTTTTCCGTATATGTATATGGGGGGAGGTGTCTCGGTGGGCGATATCAATAATGATGGTCTGGATGATATTTTCTTTACCGGGAACCTGGTTTTAAATAAACTCTATCTTAACAAGGGTAATATGAAGTTTGAAGATATATCTGAAAAAGCAGGTATAACAGGTTATCATCAATGGTTTACAGGTTCAACGATGGCCGATGTGAATAATGATGGCTGGCTGGATATTTATGTATGTGTTTCCGCTAAATATCAACCTTCTGATAATTTACTTTTCATTAATAACAAAGACAATACATTTACTGAAAGTGCTGCAAGCTATGGAATCAATGATAAGAGTTCTTCTGTTCAGGCTACCTTTTTTGATTATAATAATGACGGACTTTTAGATTTATATGTTGCCAATTATCCGATTGTACTTGTAAGTATGGGTGCAACATTCTACCATAATAAAATTATTGAAAATAAATTTGAAGAATCCGGACATCTATATAACAATAACGGTAATGGTACTTTTACTGATGTGACAAAGGAGGCAGGAGTGCAAAATTTCGGAATGTCT
>CAZLCF010000319.1:0-3222 GCA_964557905.1 uncultured Rikenellaceae bacterium
GAGATTTAATAAAAATTTATAATAAAGAGATAAGTATTGAGGATTTGTTAATTCATCTCAGAGGTCTTTAGAAATGTAAAGGAAAAATCACTCATGAAAAATTTTGGTTTTTATCCGGCTTCGAAAAATTTAAATGGCGCTGAGTACCCAAAAATATCAAGCGACAATCGGGTAATGGTTCGTCTGTCGACCCCGAATGCCATGAAAGTTCAGGTCCGTCCTGGAGGAATGGTTGATCTTGTAAAAGATTCAACAGGAAACCGGATATTAATAAGCTTAAAGTAGTTGAATCCATATTTTTTCCAAACCGTATAATATGAATTTAAAAATGTCAAAACTATTAGCTTTTTCGTCACTGATACTGATTACGGTAAGTTCAGTTTTTTCACAGCAGGCCAATATAAATATTGACTGGAATCCTCAGAAGAATGTTCAAAAACTTCTTCCATTTGGAACAAAGGTTCTTTCTCCTGAAGTTTTTGATGATCATACAGTTATATTCAGGGTATATGCACCACGTGCCAATGAGATCCTTCTTACCGGTGCCGTTTTAGTTGGGTTGAATACAAATAAGCCACTGACGTTTACCAAAGGGAATGATAGTATATGGACTTTTAAATTACTTATCTTAAACTAATTTATAATGAAAAAACTATTCACATTAATCAGGATAGTCCTGTTGCTATCCTTCTCATCCGGAATAAATGGACAGAATGCTCCAACCACTCCGGCGCCAGCAGCCCCCAGACCTAATCCTCAAATGGGTCGACGTATTATCTCTCCTGAGATCCAGCCCGATAACAAGGTAACTTTCAGGATATATGCACCTCATTCTATAGGTGTTGCAATAAATGGTGAATGGATGTCGGGTGCAGTACCCAGGGAGAACCTTGTAAGGAATGATACAGGTTTATGGGTCACAACATTGGGCCCTTTGCCACCGGAGTTTTATGGATATACTTTCCTTGTAGACGGTGTAACTGTTCTGGATCCTTCAAATCCTCAGATTAAACGAGATGGCGTGAGAAATGCAAGTGTCTTGCTAGTCCCGGGTAAAGAATCAGATTTGTACTCTGTAAAGAACATTCCACATGGCACTTTGTCTAAGGTTTGGTACGAATCGCCGACATTGAATTTAACCCGAAGAATGTACATTTATACTCCTCCCGGTTATGAAAGCAATACGAAAACCAAATACCCCGTATTGTATCTTCTTCATGGTGGGGGTGGAGATGAAGATGCCTGGACCACTCTGGGAAGGGCTCCGGTAATTCTGGATAATCTGATAGCCCAGGGGAAGGCAAAACCCATGATCATTGTAATGACTAATGGTAATGCCAACCAGGCAGCAACACAGGGTGATTCACCTGTATTACCTGTCCGGGAAGTCAGACCTCCCACTGCAACAGGCAGTACACCAGCAACCGGAAGATTTGAAGAAAGCCTGGTAAAAGATGTGGTACCTTATATAGAAAGCCATTATCGGGTATTAAAGGATAAAAATAATCGCGCTATTGCCGGCTTATCGATGGGTGGAGGTCATACACAAAGAATAACTCTTACAAATCCTGATATGTTTGCATATATCGGGATATTCAGTGCTGGGACCAGAAATGTTACTGAGGAACTTGAGGATCAGTTCAAAGTACTTAAATCTAAAAATCCTAAGCTATATTGGGTAGGATGTGGTGTAAACGACCCGTTGGCTTACCAGGGATCTAAGACTCTGACAGATTTGCTTAAAAAAGATGGATTTAACTATGTATTTCGTGAGACTCCCGGTGGTCATACATGGGCCAATTGGCGTATCTATCTTTCTGAAATGGCTCCTTTATTATTCCAGTAAAGATGTAATTGATATTTCAAAAAACTAAAACTTAACTATATGAAATCAAGCAGACGTAATTTTATTCAGACAATCGGTGTTGGGGCGGCTGGCTTAAGCATTACATCGCCATTGACTTTTACTTCATGCATTTCTTCTGCAAAGGATTTAAAAAATGATGGCCAGGTACTTTTTATTGGAGATAATATTGCCGTCGCAAGTACCAATTATGGAAAGGTCAGAGGATTTATTCTGAGGGATATACATCATTTTCTTGGGATACCCTATGGGGCAGATACGAATGGAGAAAACAGGTTTATGCCCCCGAAAAAACCAGAACCATGGACTGAAATCTTTCCAGCTATCTGGTGGGGAAACAGTGCTCCCCAAAACATGGAGAAAAGATATGCGAACCGATTTACTGCCTTCTCTGACCATTGGAACTATGATGATGTTAGTGAAGACTGTTTAAGGATCAACGTTTGGACCCCAGGTTATTCAGATGGTAAGAAAAGACCTGTATTGGTTTGGTTGCATGGAGGTGGTTTCACAAACGGTAATGGTATTGAACAGGATGGATACAATGGAGAAAATCTTAGCCGTTTTGGTGACATTGTTTTCTGTTCGCTCAACCATCGTCTGGGCCCCATGGGATTTTCAAATTTTGCCGGAGTTGGAGGAGAAAAGTATGCTGCATCCGGGAATGCAGGAATGCTCGACATTGTTGCAGCTCTGGAGTGGATCCGTGATAACATTGTAAATTTTGGTGGTGATCCTGACAATGTCACTATTATGGGGCAATCAGGCGGCGGGGCAAAGGTTTGTACTCTAACAGCCATGCCATCGGCAAAGGGATTGTTTCATAAAGCAGTAGTATTAAGTGGAGCGTCAACTCAATCAGGAGAAAAAGAATACTCGGAGAAATTAGGATCTTATATCCTGAAAGAGGCTGGATTAAATACTAAGCAAATAGGCAAACTAAGTGAGATGTCATGCCAGGATTATTATAAATTGGCGAACAATGCATTATTCAAACTGAGCGAAGAAAGTGGTCCGGGCGGAGGGATGATGAGAAGAGGATTTAATCCTGTGGTAGATGGTTTTTATTTGCCCCAACATCCTTATTATCCTGTAGCTGCGCCAAGTGCTGCCAATGTTCCAATGATAATCTGTTCAACATTTAATGAGCAATCCCCAAGCCGCTTCGATTCCACCCTTGAAAACATAACACTGGATGAGGTCGTTGAGAAAGTCAAAGAAAGAGCTGGTTTTAGTGCGGGATTTGGAGACAAAGCCAGGGAAGTGGTGGAGGCCTATGCAAAGGCATTCCCTGATAAGAAACCGGTTGAAATATGGTCATTGGTTAGCAGCAACCGTAAAAGTGCTGTCGAACTGGC
>CAZLCF010000320.1:0-3214 GCA_964557905.1 uncultured Rikenellaceae bacterium
ATATTGAGGAGAATCCGAAATATAAATATGCAAGAATTCTTGAAAGGATTGCAGAACCTGAAAGGACAATCATCTTCAGAGTTCCCTGGCTGGACGACAAGGGTGAAGTACAGATCAACCGAGGATACAGGATTGAGATGAACAGTGCCATTGGACCTTATAAGGGCGGCATCAGGTTCCACCCTACTGTCAATCTTGGCATACTGAAATTCCTTGCATTCGAACAAGTATTCAAAAACAGCCTGACTACATTACCAATGGGTGGTGCCAAAGGTGGTTCCGATTTTGATCCTAAAGGGAAATCCGACAATGAGGTGATGAGGTTCTGCCAGAGTTTCATGTCAGAGCTGTTTCGTCATATCGGTTCTGATACTGATGTTCCTGCAGGTGATATTGGAGTCGGTGGCAGGGAAATCGGGTATCTTTTTGGCCAGTACAAAAGACTCCGGAATGAATTTACCGGTGTACTAACAGGTAAAGGGATAGAATGGGGCGGATCGCTTATTCGTCCCGAAGCTACAGGGTATGGCAATACTTACTTTGCAGAGGAGATGCTTTCAACACATGGTGATACCATCGAAGGTAAAACCGTCTGTATTTCCGGGTCAGGCAATGTTGCGCAATATGCAACCGAAAAAGTTACACAGATGGGAGGCAGGGTGGTTACCTTATCCGATTCTAACGGATTTATTTATGACCCAAAAGGCATTGATGCCGAGAAGCTGAAATTTGTGATGGAGCTGAAGAATGTTAAACGCGGCAGAATTAAGGAATATGCTGATAAATACAACGTCGAATATTTCGAAGATAAAAGACCATGGATAATAAAGTGTGACATCGCAATGCCAAATGCCACCCAGAATGAAATCAATGAAGATGAAGCTAAAACACTGGTTAAAAATGGCTGTATCTGTGTTTCGGAAGGGGCAAATATGCCTTCCACTCCTGAAGCTGTGGAAGTTTTCCTTAATGCAAAGATCCTTTATGGTCCGGGCAAAGCTGCAAATGCAGGAGGCGTGGCAACCTCCGGACTTGAGATGACACAAAACTCAATGCGGCTCCCATGGACGCGAGAGGAGGTTGATGCCAGGCTTAATATGATCATGAAAAGTATTCATGCCACCTGTGTTAAGTATGGCACAAAAGAAGATGGTTTTATCAATTATGTGGACGGTGCCAATATCGGGGGCTTTGTTAAGGTGGCCAATGCCATGATCGCACAGGGAGTGGTTTAATGCGGCTGGTTGATACACATACCCATCTTTACCTTCCGGAATTTGATCCCGACAGGGATGAGATGATAAGCAGAGCCGTTGCCGTGGGTGTGATAAAGCTCCTGATGCCTAACATTGACATACATTCCATTGGTTCGATGCTGCAAGCGGCAGATAAATATAAGAGTATCTGTTATCCGATGATCGGCCTTCATCCTACTTCCGTTAAGGGAGATTATCTTCATCTGCTCGAAACAATCGAAGGAATTTTTCCGAAGCACAAATTTATTGCTATCGGGGAGATCGGTATTGACCTTTACTGGGATACATCACATCTTAAGGAACAAATTGACGCCTTCAGAAAACAGATTGTTTTTGCTGCCAGCTCAGGATTACCGGTAGTAATTCATTCCAGAAGGTCTTTCCCTGAAATATTTTCTGTTCTAGATGATTTTAAGGGACAGGAACTGAAAGGGGTATTCCATGCGTTTTCGGGAAATATGAAAGATGCGGAAAAGGCAGTAAGTATGGGATTTAAGCTTGGGATCGGCGGGCCTCTCACATTTGAGAACTCCGGATTGGATAAAATAGTGAAAGAAATTGGTATAGATCATATTATACTTGAAACAGATTCTCCATATCTTACTCCGGTTCCCTACAGGGGGAAAAGAAATGAGAGTTCGTACATTTGCATTATAAATGAAAAGCTTGCAGAGATTTTCAAAATGACCGTGGAGGAAACTGCTTCTGTTACTTATGAAAATTCCTGCCGGCTTTTTAATATCTGATAAACACATGAATAAGAAAAAAGACATTTCCTTATTAATAATATATACCGGCGGCACGATCGGGATGATCCATGATCCGAAAATAGGTTCGCTTATTCCCATAGACTTAAAACATATTGCTGATCATGTTCCTGAACTTGGCAGTTTCGGCTTTGATCTCCATTCAGTTTCATTTGACCCGGTGAAGGACTCTTCAAATATAGATCCGGATATGTGGGTAAAAATGGCAGAGACCATTGAAAATAATTACAGTGATTTTGATGGATTTGTCGTTTTACATGGTACAGATACGATGGCTTATTCTGCGTCAGCAATGAGTTATATGCTTGAGAATCTCTCTAAACCGGTGATATTTACAGGATCGCAGCTGCCAATAGGTCTTCCGCGTACTGACGGCAGGGAAAACCTGATTACGGCAATCGAGATTGCTGCTGCACAGGAAAACGGATCGTCTTTTGTTCCGGAGGTTTGTATCTATTTCGACAATGAACTTACCCGAGGAAACCGCACAACAAAATTCAGCGCTGAACATTTTGATGCCTTTAACTCCCCTAATTATCCTCCCCTTGCCGAAGCCGGATTGCACCTGAAGTATAATTTTGATGATATCAGGTATCCTGATAAAGACAAGAAGCTGAAAGTCCATAAATCATTTGACAATAATGTGGCAATCCTGAAACTTTTCCCTGGTATAAACAGAAATTTTGTGCAGGCTGTCATCAATACAAAAGGATTAAAAGGGCTGATTGTTGAAACATTTGGTTCAGGCAATGCTCCTACATATAAATGGTTTATCGATGATCTCAAACATTTTATGAGCAACGACGGTATTATTTTCAATGTAACGCAATGTCATGGCGGCAGTGTTGAAATGGGATTGTACGAGACAAGCCGTGAAATGCTGGCAGCTGGTGTTGTAGGCGGTAAGGATATTACTTCTGAGGCTTCGGTGACCAAGCTTATGTTTTTGCTGGGGAACTGCTCATCAAGAGAGGAAGTGATAAGATGCTTAGGCATTTCAATGGCTGGTGAAATCTCGTAAAAGTCTTTTATAAAAATAATTTTGTAATTTTCGCCGCCTGATTTTCATGGCTTTCAGGCAGTAATAAGGAGAGATGCAGGAGCGGCTTAACTGGCACGCCCGGAAAGCGTGTGTGTCTCAAAAGGGTACCGGGGGTTCGAATCCCCCTCTCTCCGCCTTCGCTCGCCGAA
>CAZLCF010000321.1:0-3213 GCA_964557905.1 uncultured Rikenellaceae bacterium
GGACATTGTTGCTGCCGCTCTTAATAAAAAGAGGAAGGAAACGACAAAAATCAATTTGCTTGATAAATTGAGAATCTGTTTCACCTTGCGTGAAAATCCTATAGCCGAGGCGGGCCAGAAAGAGGTGTTCATGAGAGTAATCCGGCCCGATTCACTTGTAATAACCAGTAGTTCTGACAATATTTTTGAATTTAACGGTAAAAAACTGATCTATTCTGCAAACCGTATTGCAGATTATATGAATCAGGATATTGAAATGTGTATTTTTCTTGATAATACCGGCGATTTCATTGTCGGTAATTACAACGTTGAATTATATCTTGAGAATAACATGATCGGCCAGACTAATTTCATGTTGACAAAGAGATAATTATCTGTCTCCTGGCATCATAAATTCAGAAATAATATTATCGGATATCATTTTACCCTGGTTTGTAAGGACCAGGTTTTTTTTGTCCAGCTTCATCATACCATAATCAATGAATTTACCTGAAAGATTAATTACATAATCATAGCTTTCCTTTTCAAAAGTCCTTTCCAGGTATTCGAGGTCAATGCCCCACATGGTTCTCAGAGATGTCATTATATATTCATTGAACCTTGTTTTTAAATCAAGGTCCTCTTTTTTAAAAAATGCTGTTCCGTCATTCACATACCTGATATATTTCTTCAGGTCTGATATATTCCATTGTCGGGAATACACGTTGAATGAGTGAGCCGAGGGTCCAAGCCCGATATAAGGTACCTGTTTCCAGTAATTGGTATTATGAACAGAAAAATATCCCGGCTTTCCAAAATTTGATATTTCATAATGAATAAAACCTGCAGATTCTGTTTTTCTGACAAGTATGTTGAATTCAGCATTGCTTTTCTCCTCGTCCATCTCTTCAAACAATCCTTTTTCCTTCATTCTGCCGAATACCGTTCCCGGTTCGATGGTCAGATGGTAGGCAGATAAATGCTTTATATCATATGTCAATGTCCTGTCAAGATTTGATTCCCATTCTTTCAGGCTCATTCCGGGGATCCCGTATATTAGATCTATGGTAACATTTTCGAATCCGGCCTTTAAAGTATCTTTCAATGCTTCGGTTGCTTGCAGTCCCGTGTGACGCCTGTTCAGCATTTTAAGGTCTTCATCTCTCCACGATTGTATGCCCAGGCTGATCCTGTTGAATCCAAGTTTTTTCAGACCTTTCAGATATTCGGGAGTAATATCGTCGGGATTTAATTCAATTGTTATTTCACAGGATGGTTCTGCAGAAAATCGTGTTTTAACGTAATCCAGAACGATTTCCAGCTCTTTTACCGAAAGGACTGATGGAGTGCCTCCACCGAAATAAATCGTTGAAATAGGCTCATTTCCCGCATAATCCTGCCTTAATTCTGCTTCCCTGAGTAATGCTTTTAAAAATGCAGAATGATCTTTGGTTGTGATAACATGATAAAAATCGCAATAATTACACAATTTCTTACAGAACGGTATATGAACATAGATTCCTGCCATTTTGAAAAATGTAACATCTAAATTTAAAAATAAATTACCATTCTAATGACTAAATTTGTTCCAAACATTAATTATGATAAAAAAGAATATTTTTTCAATATTAGTGGCGGTGATTATTGTGTATCTCAGCCTGTCGGATGCAGATAGTTTTGATAAAGTATCATTTCTTAATTTCCGCGGTGTAGATAAAATAGTTCATTTCGGGATGTATTTTGCTTTTATGTCAGTAATTGTTTTCGAGAACAGAAAAAACATAGGAAAAGTCAATATTCTGTTTTTAATTGCCCTTATACCCTTCTGTTTCGGAGCTATAATGGAGGTTTTGCAGCAGTGGCTGACCGTTAATAGAGAAGGGTCTGTGACTGACCTGCTCTTCAATCTGGCCGGGATATTGCTTTCTATCATGATTTGTCTGCTGGTTAGACCGTTCAGAAGACAAATAATCAAATGATTATCTTTTTTGTACCGCCAGCCCTTATTACCAGATCAGAGATAGTCGTTTTGTTAAAAAGATTAATAAGGTTTTCTCTTAAAGCTTCATAATCGTCATGAACAGGACACGGATTCTTATCCTGATCAACACATTTGCATGTTGAGTTATGAATTATGCAATTAGTAAATATTCCATCTCCATCAATGGATGTTACTATATCTAGAAGCGTTATTTTAACAGGATCTTTCTGCAGTGAAAATCCTCCATGCGGCCCTTTTAATGAAGTGAGTATTTTTTGCCGGGCAAGCTGCTGGAGTATTTTGGCAAGAAAGGGGGTTGGAAGATCAAGATCCCGGGAAATTTGTTTTATTCCTGTTTTCCCTTTTGCTTTAGGCTGGCTTGCAATATAAATTACAGCTCTTATACCATATCTGCATGAACTTGAAAGCATTTTAATACATTATTAGAGAGATTTTATCGATCCTTGGTTTATGCCTGCCTCCTTTAAACTCTGTTTCGAGAAAAGTTTTTACAATCAGATATGCTTCCGATTCAGTAATAAATCTTCCGGGCAAAGCACATATGTTTGCATCATTGTGAGCTCTGGCCAGACGGCTTATTTCTTCATTCCAGCATAATGCCCCCCTTATTCCCTGATGTTTGTTTACTGTCATGTTCATGCCGTTCCCTGTTCCGCATATTGATATTCCAAGATCATATTCACCCGACGAAACTGCAAGTGCCAGGGGATGTCCGAAATCGGGATAATCAACCGGCTCTTTGCTTGAAGATCCTAAATCCTTAACTTCATATTTTTCTTTAATAAGGTAACTAACAAGCAATTCCTTATAATAATAACCTGCGTGATCCGATGTGATCGCAATTCTTTTCTTTTTCACTTTTATGATTATTATTTAATTTCATGCTAATTTAAGAAAAAAATATTCTTTTATCTTTTTTATAAAAATTTTATATTGTTCCCTTTATAGTTAATCATGTTTAAAAACGTGTTTATTAAATATCATAAATCTCTTTATATTATTGTATTCTTCTGTTAAAGATCCATTATTAAGTATTTTGCCTTATTTTTTAATTAATTAATATCATTATGTAAACCTTTAATAAACAGTAAAAAACATACATTTGTTCTGTCATCAATATAAACATTTTATTCCTAACAACTGTTAATAATAAGACTAAGTGTCTGATTTACAAAAAGGGTATATTTTTTGATCTGTTAAAAAGGTGTTTACTCGATGATAATTTTAAAAAA
>CAZLCF010000322.1:0-3180 GCA_964557905.1 uncultured Rikenellaceae bacterium
ATAGTTTTTCACAACTTAAAGTAAAATAACAGGCGGTAGATTTGCAGGATAAACGGCTACCGGCTACCGGCAATCGATTCCTGTCACGATTTCTTTATGCCAAACCATGCATAAGCGGCTCCTACAAGGATCCCCAGCCATGATTTTCCGATCTCATTTAACGTAACGGAAACATCAGGACACCTGATCACCCCTACATAGAAAGAACCTAAACCTATCAGCAGCCATACTCCGATATAAGCCCAGACTATCGCCTGCATCAGCCTTTTTCCGTAATCCTGCGCAAGCATCCGGACCTGGGTAAGCGGGGTTGAACCGCGATCAGCCAGCGCCAGGTTCCCGATGACAACACCTGCAACAAGTCCGCCAAGCAGATTTACTACCCATACCGCGTTAACACCCGGGACATAATTTCCGGTTCCAGTATCCCGGTTTAATACCGAGAGGATCATACTTCCCAGAGTAAGAAAGTAAATAAGAAGTAACAAACACGCAATTACTCCCAGCAGGATCTCTTTTGCTTTTGGATTCATGATACACCTCCTCCTTAATTCTGAATAAGTTTATACAAATGTTTTGTATTGCATTTTGATTCCCGTAAAGTTAAGAGAGAAAGAATAAATAAGCCAAATACATGAGGAGAAATTATTCATTACCGGGAACATGACGACCAACACGATGAAATCCCGGGAACCGGGAGAAGTGAATCGGGACCGTATACCGGTGCCCGGTTCGGTGTTATAACCAGTGCTTTGTAATTAATCCATGTAAGGGATTGAAATTAAATCAGTTTCTATTTTTGTTTATATTTCAGATAGCAAATTGAACAAATCAATGTTTAAATAGATTATTTCTTTCCCGATCTTCTTTGGGACCAGAATCCCTAATTCTTCCATTTGTCTCAGGTATTTTTTAGCAGTATTTATACTCTTAATATGATGATTGAGTAATTTTTTCGGGCTGGTATATGGTTGTTCAAAGATCTTTTCTATGGTCTCTTTATGGATATGCGGAAGTTTCAGGTTAATTAATTCGTATGTCTTCCGGAATAAGGTATCAATATCATTTATTCTATTCAAAGTATAGACAGATGTTTCTTCAACAGCTTTAAGCATATACAAAATCCATTCTCTCCATTTTTTCAGAGTGGTAACTTTGTTAAGCAAAGAATAATAATCATCCTTGTTTTCAATGATATATGCACTTAAGTATAGAATTGGAACATCTAAAAGCTTTTTCTGAATCATTAAAAGAATGCTTAAGATGCTGCCTGATCTGCCATTGCCATCTCTGAAGGGATGAATTGCTTCAAACTGGTAGTGAGAGACAGCAAGTTTTATAAGGGGGTCGTATGAAAAATTATTATCATCATTTAAATAAGCAATAAGATTTTTCAATTTTTCTTTAATCACTTTCTCGCCTCGCGGAGGCGTATAAACGACAGCTCCTCCTAATGTGCCACTTCCTCTTTTTCTTTTGGCTGTTTCTGTATGAGGCGGGCGGATTCCATCCTTAACTTCTTTGATCTCCTGGTAAATCTTTATCATCAAATCAATACTGAATTTCCCGTTCGCATTCATATCAAGGAAACCTTTCCAGAGGGCTTCCCGATACCTTAGTACTTCCCTGGTACTTCCTTTTAATCCTGTATCATTTCCTGAAAACGCTTTATAAAGTTCGTCGTCAGTTGTGAATATATTTTCAATCTCTGCGCTCGCTTTTGCTTCTCTAAGCGCTATTGTATTTACGAGCATCGCCTGATTGGGAAGTTTTTTAGCAAGACCTTTTAATTCAGCCAGAGCTCTGTTGGCTTTAATAGCGGCCTGTAATATTTCAACAGTAACGACTTTATCATCAGGAGGCGGTAATAAAGGCAGCTGATTGTAAGGCTGGTTCCGATCGTATGTATTTTGATTTGACAGTAAAAACGGGAATTGTCAAAATATTGCATTTTTTGACAGATAAGATCGTTTGAATGCATCGCATATATTCAGTCATCAGGCATCAGGTGTATTATTGTTTGTGTGTTCGTGCGATCGAACCTACGAACCGTCCCGTATAGATATGTGCTCCAAGACCAAGACTCTGAGCCGCTATAAACATATTTTCCGTTGTCAGAGCGCAATCAAAATCAACATTTATCCCTTGCTGTCCGGCTTCAGCACCGGAAACAATTATTAATATATTTCCGGGAGTGGGATTGCGAACAATTCCAGCAATTAAAGCATTGTCCTTCACTACGGTAAATTTCCATAACTGGCTGTTCCTGGCGCTCGGAGCCTTTAATCCGCATTTTAAGATCAGGTCTATCTGACTGTCTGTGACAGGGTCAGATGTAAACATCCTTGCTGTATAACCGGAGGTTATTACATCGGTTACACAATTGCCGGCAGCCTGACCTTTTAATATTCCTGTTCCCAGGTATAATACTAATAATACTGACATTACTGTTTTTTTATTCATGATAGTCTTTTTTAGAATGAGCTTGTTTTTACTATAGAAATACCCGGAGTGAAAGTTAATAATTGTTCATTTTTAATCCAAGACATTGACATTGTTATTCTTTGAAACACAAAATCCCGCTGATCATTGATCTTGCAGGCCTTGCATTTTAAAGCAGATCAGTACAAAAAACATTGGAATGAATAATGCGCCGGCAAATAACCATCCATTCCAGAATTTCACGGAGCCGGCAGGCAGGCGTCACCAGAAAATTTAAAAACCCCTGTAAATAGTTGATCTACAAGGGTTCGGATTTTAAGGTTGTGATGTTAGTGAGAATTAATCCTGGATTTATGGTTTTAGTAATGAAAATATTAATAATGCATTAAATGATCTGGACAGGACAATGAATTACAATTAGCTGCTTGAATTCTTAGCTGTCTTTTTTCTTTCTTTCTAATGGAATTATTCCTGCCATCTCCCCAATAATATTTACTAATTCGGATCCTGCTGGAATAACAATTTTAGCGTTATGCCCGAGCGATGCTTCAAGAGCCTCCAGCTTGCGTAATAATTGGGCATTCCCTACAAAATATTTATCTGCCGCTTCATTTACCAGTCTAATGGCTTCAGCTTCTCCTTCAGCATGCAATATTTTCGATTGCTTAAAACCTTCAGCTTCCTTAATCTTAGCGCGTTTTATACCATCGGCAACAGTTTCCGCAGCTGTAGCAGAAT
>CAZLCF010000323.1:0-3172 GCA_964557905.1 uncultured Rikenellaceae bacterium
GAAACTATGTCGGTTTATCTGGAAAAGTGCTATGCCCCTGTCTTCAAACCTATTCCGACTCTCCTTGCCATATTCGTAATTTTAGTCCTGGCTCTTATCGTTATCATTCTCAGCATTATTGCCTTATTTTCAGAAAGTGTAAAATGCCTGATAAAAAGAATATTATTCATAATCAGGAACTGTACTGCAGGAAATGATAATCCATGCATACCGTTATAATTCAATTTTCCTTTTATTTATCCGTTCGTCAAAAAAACTTGACTTAATTTGACTTTTATTCTAAATTGCATTTTGAGCTTTTAACCATAAAACTTTTTAACCTTGTACCTTAAAACCTTTATTCCCATGAAAACAAAACTCTCCCTCTTGTTTCTTGTTTCTTGTTTTTTGTTTCTTGACACCACCGCCCAGGTCCCGCAGGGATTTAATTACCAGGCTGTTGCAAAGAGCGGCACTACAGGTGCCGTGATCACATCTGCCACACTGCAGGTCAAGATCAGTTTTCTGTCCGATACTATAACACCGGTTATAGTATGGGAAGAGCTCCATTCATCCGTTAAAACAAACTTATCAGGTGTTTTCAATATTGTGATCGGATCAGGAATAAGACAGTCCGGCACTGCAGCGAAATTCAGCGATATAAACTGGGCAGCCAAACCATTGTATCTTAAGACACAGGTATATTATAATAATGCCTGGAAATATATGGGGACATCCAAATTGTGGTCAGTGCCATATTCAATGGTAACAGCGAATATGATCGGAGCAGTAACAAAAATGAATATAAAGGGAACCGATACATCTCCCGATTCAGCCATCTTCAGGATCAAGAATAAGAATGGGCAGACAGTCTTTGCTGTATTCAATGAGGGTGTGAGGGTATATGTCGATGACGGCATAGCTAAAAGTCCCAAGGGTGGATTTGCAATCGGCGGTTTTGGAACTGATAAAGGCACATCACAGAATTATCTGACGGTTACAAGCGACAGTGTCAGGGTTTATGTGGATCAAAATCCGGTAAAAGCTCCAAAGGGAGGCTTTGCAATCGGCGGATTCGGTACAAGCAAAGCCGGGTCAGAAAGCTTCCTTCAGCTTACTCCCAAAAACTACTTCATCGGACATAATAGTGGTAAGAGTATAACTACAGGATTATATAATTTATTCCTCGGCTATATGTCGGGATATAAAACAACAACGGGCAAGGCAAATACATTTTTGGGGGATTCAACAGGCTTTAATAATACTGAAGGGAGCTATAATGTCTTCCTTGGTAAAAATGCAGGATTATCAAATGAGACCAGCGTATCAAATGTTTTCATAGGAAATGGCGCCGGAGAGCTGGCAAAACATACTGCCACCAGTTCCGGATCATATAATGTGGCTATCGGTACACTTGCAGGATATAATAATAACGGCAGGTTCAATGTCTTTCTCGGACAGGAAGCAGGCTTCACAAATCTGAAAGGGAAGCAGAATATTTTCATCGGTATGGGCGCCGGATACTATAATGACACTGCAAGCTATAATGTGGCGATCGGAACAGATGCCGGGTACAAAAACATGGGAAAAGCCGGTGTATTCATGGGCAACTTTGCCGGTTATGATAACCTTGGCGATTATAATGTATTGATCGGGAATAATGCAGGTCAGGCTACAACAACAGGAGAAAAGAACGTAATACTCGGAAGCGATGCCGGGTACGATAATACAACAGGGACATATAACACTTTTATAGGAAACCTTACCGGCAGTTCAAATGTAGCCGGAAGTTATAATCTTTATGCCGGATCAGAAGCCGGGTACGCAAGTACTGCAGGCGAACATAACGTCTACCTGGGAAATATTGCAGGTACGAGCGCAACAGGATCATACAATACAATCGTCGGCAATGCTGCAGGAAAGATGATCAGTGCTAATTATAATACGATGGTTGGACACATGGCTGGCAATGCCACAACCTCCGGAAAAGGAAATGCATTCTTCGGGCATCAGTCAGGCCAAAATAATATTTCCGGGGAATATAATACCATGATTGGTCCCGCGGCAGGTTATACAAACACCACCGGTTCAAATAATGTTTTCATTGGGCATTGGGCAGGAAATTATGAAACAGGATCAAATAAATTATATATCGATAACTATGGTAATTATTATTATGACGCTCTTATATATGGAGACTTTTCCACCAGCCAGCTAAGGTTCAATGCCAACGTCGGAATAAGCATATCGCCTTCAACAATTTATAAGTTAGATGTTTCTGGTTGGATAAGAGCTACTGATTATTATTCCGGTTCCGATATACGATTAAAGCAAAATGTGAGATCAATTGATGGTGATGGGGTCATAGACAAAGTAAGGGATATGACTGTAATTCAGTATAATTACAAGCCTGAATTTATAAAAGGAAATACAGATCCTGATGCGAAATATTTTGGAGTTATTGCACAAGACGTTGAGAAGTCATTTCCTGATGCTGTCAAAACTGACGAAAATGGTTACAAAATGGTCAGTATGAATGCTTTAACCGCCATCCTTCTCCAGGCTGTCAAGGATCAGCAGAAGCAGATAGATGAGCTTAAAAAAGAAGTGGAGGAGCTGAAGAATAAGTAGGCGCAACGGCACAAGGGCACAACGGCTAAACGGCAAAAAGGAGGGGGAGAAGGGGAGACTCAGTGACCCTCCGTGCTCTTTGTATCTCTGTGGTGAAAAAGGGAGATTGCTTCGTCGTCCCGAATACTCGGGACTCCTCGCAATGACGGTCTTTATTTAGTAAGATTGGTAATCGTTTAAAGGCATACCTGCTTGATGGCTGGGTCATTGCGATCCCGCCTCTGGCGGGAGAAGCAATCTTCATTGGCTACCTTTACCTTCAATAATATGTTGTTCGTCAAAATAATTTGACTGCATCTCCTTTTTATACTAACTTTATTTCAAATTATTTGTTTTTAGTAATTTATTGTTAAACCACAGGCTCCAGGGTCAAATGCCTTTGCGCCTTTGTACCATTGCGCCATTAAGCCTTTGATTATGAAAACAAAACTCTCCCTCAGTTTACTTTTATCTTTTTCCTTTTATCTTTTATCTTCTCAAATCCCGCAGGGATTTAATTACCAGGCTATTGCCCGCGACGGAGGCGGTAACTTAATTACCGATCCCTTTTATATCAAGCTGG
>CAZLCF010000324.1:0-3152 GCA_964557905.1 uncultured Rikenellaceae bacterium
ACATGCTTTACATTATTGAACTCAAGCGAATGGCCGGCATTAGGTCCTCCCTGGAAACGGGCTATGATATCATAATCCGGGCTTATTGCATCGACAATTTTGCCTTTGCCTTCATCACCCCACTGGAGACCTAACAGGATGTCAATGTTCATATTAGCTGAATATCTTAATTAAAAAAACAGAACACAAGTTACAAAATAATTCAACTTGGTTACCAGGCTGTTCACGATTGTTGATAAAAGACTCAAACCTGACTCCTCAGCAGGGTATGACAACCACGTACGCTGCCGGACTGGGATCTCTCATTGGAGCAGGCCTGGCAATTCTTCTTAATCCAGAGAACTCCGAGTTTAATGCTTCATATTATTTGCTCCCTTATGCTACGGGGATGGCAACTTATGCCTATGCAGTCGAGCGGCTTAAAAAGAAAAACTCTGTGCAGACATATTTCCATTAAAAAAGAATGCGGGAAACTGGGATATTGCTTCTATGCCTCAGAACCTGTATCTGAACAGTAAATTAGGGGAAAAGAGCAATATTGTCAATAACAGATAGATTGGAATGCAGCCGCTCTTTGCTGCATCCTCCACATTCTGAGGATTATAGTTTTATAAACCAGCTGATAATCGGAACAGGTACAGGGATTGTTTCTCCTTCTGCTCTCACTGCAGCAAGACCTATCTGGAATGCTCTGTCAACTTTTCTTGATACTCTGATTCCAGGTACCAATATTGCAAAATTATTATCTCCCTTAAGGTAGATGAAAGAATCACCTACAAAATAGACCTTTTCAGTAAGTTTGAAAATGCATCCGATTGCTAGCAGGGGAGCACCACCTGATATATCTTCTCCCCAAAGAGCGCCATATCCGCCGGAAACAGACAAATTATTCTTCTCGTTGCCGAGGGTCAAGACTCCATATGGCAAAACACCACCGTACTTCCAATTCGCCCAGCCTAAAGTTCCGGCCAATAAGCCAAAACCCATATGAAAATCCTTACTGAGGCTGAAAGATGTCTTCATAGATGCTATGATTGGCATTGCTAACCAGGTAGTCATCCCGCCGAGAGTAAAACCATTGGTTACACAGTATTCTATTTCGGGACCGTAATAATTAAGGAGGGCATAACTATCGTCCTTTCGCATCCGAAGACCATTTGTTGTCAGGAAATACCTGGATGAGAAAAAATTGGTACCGGTAACCGTTCCGGTTTTGATATCAGCCGCAGTCAGTTCATGTATAGATTCTATCTCATGCTTTGGAATATAAAGCCTTCCCAATTCTTTTGTTTCAATCAAGACCTCTCTTTCATCCATGGATATTATTATTCCTATATATTCCGTACCATCATTTTTAGTGACAACGGAGATCTTTTGAGGCTGTACCTGTAATGTATCAGTTTCCTGAGCTGACGCTAAGCCGGAAATATTCAGGAAAAAAATCAACAACAGTGTCTTTACAAAAATAGTTTTGGCCATTTTTTTCATAACTAAGATGATTTACTTCAGTTAAGGAAAATCCCAAATCAAAGTTAGACATCAAAATCATTAAAGTCAATAAAAAGTTATTATAATCAGGAAAGGAGCAAGACCTTAAACTTCAACTATTTCTTTTTTTCTTTCAGATTTCCGTAAATATAAAGAGAATGATATTGGGGAGTGAAGTTATTCAGTTCAGAGGCGGTTTTTATGATCTCATTGATCCTGGGATCACAAAACTCTGTTACTTTACCAGTCTCAATATCAATGAGATGATCGTGCTGGCCGCACTGAAAAGCTCTTTCAAATTGTGCAATGTTCTTGCCAAACTGATGCTTGATCACAAGGTTGCAGTCGAGAAGCAGTTCAATTGTATTGTAGAGAGTAGCCCTGCTGACCCTGTAATTCTTATTCTTCATGAAAATATAAAGAGATTCAATGTCGAAATGTCCTTCCCGTGAATATATCTCATCAAGAATAGCATACCTCTCAGGAGTTTTCCGGTGCCCTTTCTTCTCAAGATATTCAGAGAAGATCTTCTTTACCGTGATCTTTGTTTCGTCATTAATCATATCTGGTCTAATTTAAAATAATGACAAAAATATGTATTTTTTAATTACAATGGAAAGATCCGAATACGAATACGGGCTATTCCGTAAAATCCTCAACCCTTTTTACGTTCTCAATACCCTTGATATTGGATATCTTCATAATCAGGTTATTAAGGTCTTTGGTATGATGAACGTAGATATCTATTATTCCGGTGAATATCCCATCTTTGACTGAGAAATTAACATTTGTCATGTTGACTTTCAGCTGGGAGGAAATAATATTTGTGATCTCATTAACAAGGCCGATTCTGTCAATCCCGCTTAAAGTTATCCTTGCCAGGAAAGAGACCAGCTTATGAATTGCCCATTTTACAGCAATGATCCTGTTCCCTTCATTTGACATCAATCTTATTGCTACAGGACACTTTGGTTTATGAATTACTATGGGGCCTTCGGGCGAATGGTAACCTGTGACCTCATCGCCGGGTATAGGATTGCAGCATGATGCTATCTCATATGATTGTTCGGCATTTTCAACGTTTTCCCTGAGAAGGAACGGGACGTTCTTATCTATTTTCTGAGGTGTCTCCTCCTCAGGTTCTTTAACTTCTTTCTTTGATCCGATGAACTTGAGGTCCCAGTACTTTATGACACTTTTAGCCATGGTTTTCCTGAGTATTTTTTTCAGGTTTTCGAGATTTATGATTCCCAGTTCAATACCCGAATAAAGTTCATCCTTATTGAGCACATCATAGGCAAGAAGCAGTTTTTTCAATATTTCCGCATTGGGCGTTACCCCAAGCTCATTCAGCTTGCTCTCAAGTATTTCCATTCCCTTTTGCACCCGGTTAGAAGTCTCTGTCCGTAATACATCCTTTATTGCTTCTTTTGCTTTTGATGTTCTGACATATGACAGCCATTCCTTTTCCGGTTTGGCAATATCTGATGTGATTATTTCAACCTGGTCGCCGCTCATCAGGGTCGCATTGATTGGATTGAGCTTGTAGTTTATTTTTGCGCCGATAGCTTTATTGCCTATCTCAGTATGTATCTCATAGGCAAAATCGAGAGCCGAAGCACCTTTCGGAAGGCTCACAAGCGTTCCTTTCGGAGTGAATACCA
>CAZLCF010000325.1:0-3150 GCA_964557905.1 uncultured Rikenellaceae bacterium
AACAAATGAAAGATGAAAAAGGGCAACAGGCAGTTTGCTCTTTCTGAATAATTTTAAGATTATCAGCCGGCCGATAAGATTGGCAGCAAGAAGCATCAGGATCAGCTCAAACCATCTTGTATTATAGACCACACTGTAGGAGGCAGATGAACCAAAGTCGTTTTCAATGAACGTTGCAATTGCCATTGCTGCCGCAAAGACAAAAAACAGGATGCCCATGAAAACGGGTGAAAAAAGGAACCTGGCAATCTTCATGTTCTCAGGTAATTATTTTTTAAAGGTCCGCATGTAATTTACGATGTTCCAGATATCCTCATCTGATATCTTGCCTTCATATTTTGGCATTTCGCCTCTTCCGAATTTTGTTTTGTAAAAATGTTCGCCATCTGTCTGGCCCTGGTAATATGCACTTGAAAAATCGCCTGCATAATCCCTCAGAGTCCTTGATTTGACACCGTCGCCGAGACCTGTTTTTCCGTGACATGATGCACAGTATTTTATATAAAGCGCCATCCCGGCTTTGTTGCTGGCTTCACCTTTGATAACCGGATTCCCCATCGTTTTAAATTCATCCGGTACCGGCCAAGGTTTGACCTGCTGTGCATTAACGGCCAATGAAATCAATAATAAACAGATTATTATAATTAATGTGACTGCCAGATGTAATTTGAAATTTTTCATGGTACATAATCAGTTTAGTAATTATTGTTCCTCTGACTCCAGATAACCGGTGATTATACCTCTGAAAAGTGATCCCGGCTTTGGCCCGATAGCACAACAATATATATGAATAATTAAGAACAGTGAGATCATGAAGCCAAGTATTATATGAAGAATATCTGTAAAAATAAACATCCCTGTTCCGAAGACCCTTATAATTGTCATATCAGGGATGAGCAGGATGATGCCTGATAAAATAAGCAGGGGCAGTGTGACATACATGATAAGAAAATATGTTACTTTCTGGAGGGGATTGAATTTATTCTCCGTGGTTACCGGGAATGGTTGTTTTTCTTTCCTGAACATTCCCCATAAAAAATACTTTAATTGTTTGCCCACATCTTGTAAGAGATTCTTTCCATCGATCCTATAATATTTGCTGTTCCCCGAAATGATATTGCCGGTGACGAAAGCTATATAGCTGAATGTAAGTATTATAGCAGCCACATCATGCAACCTGACAGATCCTGCATATCCGGCAATCAGCAATGAATTGTCCACACTTGTAAACTGCATTGTTGCCCCGGTGATAATAAGTATTATGATTAATATTGCATTGACAAAATGCCATAATCTGATCCATAGCGGATATAGATACATTTTTCTTTTTTATGATTTATTTTCTGATCATTCTGAATAACATATGGATGCCGATAATTGCCATTACAGCAGCAAAGATCGTCAGTATTAATTTATCCAGGTACTTATTCCTGGCTGCCCCGATTATATTCAATCCATTTACAAAAATATCATTATTAAATTCCTGGCTGCCCTGATCCATTGACTTTATCTTTAGTAGTGAAGTCATTGTGGCTGCATTTCCGGTGTGACATTTCCGGCAATCCCTGATTGCTGCTTCCTCGGGCATCACAAAATGAGGAACCAGAATATTTTCATTGACCTTCGTATGGCAATCAATACATCTAACGCTCTTAAAATGTGTGGCTTCATGCGGGAGCCATTTATGTACCCGGTTGAGGTTTATTTTTTCACGATCCGAAAAAAGCTTAAACCGGTCATAATCGGCATGGCAATCGAGACAAATAGCATTATCGTACAAAACAGTCTCTTTCAGATTTTTACTGTTTCTGAAACTCAGCCTGTAACTATGGGGATCGTGACACTGCCAGCAATTAAACCCTTTATCCTCAAGCCTGAAATGCACACTTTTCCTGAATTCCATGTCAATTTCCTCAAATTTAAAAACCGCATAGGCAGCATCGTCTCCATGACAATCGAGACAGTTGAAGTGCAGTTCGGTCTTCAGTTCTTCAGGATGAGGGAAGCCCGCAAATTGCGATGAATGGCAGTCGGTACAGCTGAAGCTTTTATGGTTCGATGCATAAAACTTCTCCCTGCTCAAAATCCCGCCTGGATGCATTACCCCTTTCAATCCCTGCCCTGAAGTCTTATCCAGATATTCATATCTTTTTTGTGTGTGACATTTAAAACAACGCTCATTCTCCTCCCTGAAAGGAGAAACATATAAAGTCGTGTCCTGCAAAAAGGTTCTTTTATTTTCATACGCATTTGAAACAGAAGGAACAAGCAATAAAAGGAACGTGAAATTTAAATACCTCATATTCAGAATTTGTAAGAATTATCTTCAATAAGTTTGTCTGCAATCCTCCTCCTGGAGTTTTTTACATTTACACCCCTGATCCCTGTAAGATCATCAATTGCCTTTATTAATCCGGGCGACTTTTCTTCAGATGCAAAAGAATAAACTGCGTCATATGCCGATTTTCTGATAATCTCTGCTGTACCATAAATATTCACATCAAGAATATCTTTATATACGGTGATGTCACCTTTTATTTTTTCCAGTTTGGCCACCCTGAGAGAAAGAGATTCCGAAACATAGGTTTCCATCATCATATCGGCAATATTGTTCAATACTTCTTGTTCGTTGATCAGGTCTTTTTCGAATTTCTTCACAGCGCCATGGATGCATATCAGGATCACCTTTTTGAAATTGTCTATATACCTTGTCTTTTCTGTGAAATAGCTTTCTCCCGGGATCTCAGTACCAGAGATTTTGTCAACTCCGTTAAAGAGGGTTTCTGCCTTCCCGAAAAGGTCAAAATCACCTTTCATGGCTCTTTTCAATGCTGTGTCAACAACAAGAAGACGGTTAATTTCATTCGTTCCTTCAAATATCCTGTTTATTCTTGAGTCGCGGTAACCTCTTTCCACAGCCATTTCAGCAGAATAGCCCATGCCACCGTGTATCTGCACTGCCTCATCAGCAACGAAATCAAGCATTTCAGATCCGACCACTTTTAAAAGTGCTGCTTCAACAGCATAATGGCTGATAGATTCGATTGATGCACGTCCTTTATCTCCACAATCAGCCTTCAGTATTTCCATTAAATCATCAATATCCTTACTTACTCTGTAAACAGCCGATTCTGAAGCAAAAAGTCGTAT
>CAZLCF010000326.1:0-3133 GCA_964557905.1 uncultured Rikenellaceae bacterium
TATTTTTTCTTTATATCTGGTGATCAAATTTTTATAAAGCCTTTATATCCTCCGGTATATTTTTGTAATGACAAAAACTGTAAAAATGAACTGGAGAATTATATTAGCAGTTATACTGTTCCTTATTTCAGTGGCAGGGATGTTTTATGCAGGGTATCTTCTTGCAAAACTCCTTGAAAAAATTTTTCATATTCATTTGTTGTAATCAATGAATATTCTTGATTATGTACAGGTCGCTCTTTTCCTGCTGGTACTGATAGTATTAACTCCTTTGCTTGGCAGATACATGGCCAGGGTCTTTCTTGATGAGAATCATGTTCTGAAATCTATAGTTAATCCTGTCGAAAAAACCATTTACAGGTTAATCTCATGCAAAGGAGAAGAAATGGACTGGAAGAAATACACATATAGTCTTCTGGTTTTTAATTTCATGGGGGTTCTCTTCTTATTTCTTCTTCAGCTCTGCCAAAATTATCTGCCCCTTAATCCACAGAAGTTACCGGCTCCATCCTGGTCGCTGGCATTAAATACCTCAATAAGCTTTGTGACAAATACTAACTGGCAATCATACAGCGGGGAAACGACTTTAAGCTATCTCGTACAGATGGCAGGTCTTACAGTGCAGAATTTTTTAAGTGCTGCAACAGGAATTGCGGTTTTACTGGCAATTATAAGAGGCCTGGTAAGAAAAACTACCCGCACGATTGGTAATTTCTGGGTAGATTCTACCAGATCCATTCTCTATGTCTTATTACCTCTTTCAATTCTTCTGGGCATTATTCTTACAGGCCAGGGAGTTGTTCAGACATTTCATCCATATGTAAAGGCAACCACATTAATGGGTACGGAACAAATTATCCCATTGGGGCCGGTATCATCACAAATTGCCATTAAACAGCTCGGCACAAACGGAGGAGGTTTTTTCAATGCAAACAGTGCCCATCCATTTGAAAATCCTACTCCATTATCCAATTTTCTGGAAATGCTGGCAATCCTTTTAATACCATCTGCTCTTACCTTCACTTATGGGCGTCTCATTGGATCGAACAGACAAGGCTGGACTATATTTCTGGTAATGTTTACACTTTTAATAATTGGACTGTCGGTATCTTATTATTCGGAATTCAAATTTTCTACTATAGGTGGTTTGAATATTAATATGGAAGGAAAGGAGACTCGTTTTGGGCCTGGTAACAGTGTTTTATGGTCAGTTTTGACAACTTCAGCATCAAACGGTTCGGTAAATGCAATGATGGATAGTCTTACACCTCTTGCAGGAATGGTTGCCATGTTCAATATTATGCTGGGGGAGGTAATATTTGGAGGTGTCGGATCGGGAATATACGGCATGATAATGTTTATTATACTGACTGTGTTTATTGCAGGTTTAATGGTTGGGAGATCCCCGGAATTTCTAGGTAAAAAGGTTGAGGCTTTTGAAGTAAAAATGGGTATTCTGGCAATTCTTGCCCCAAATCTTGTGATTCTGGTTTTTTCGGCTGTCAGTTGCCTGACAATAGCCGGTTTATCAGGTATCAATAATCCCGGACCACATGGACTCTCTGAAATAATTTATTGTTTCAGTTCAGCAGCCGGAAACAATGGCAGTGCCTTTGCAGGGCTGAATTCGAATACCCCATTTTACAATATTCTCACTGGTTTGGGAATGCTGATTGGCAGATTTGGGGTCATTATTCCTGTTCTTGCAATGGCAGGAAATATGGCAGGTAAGAAAATTATTCCGTTATCAGGTGGTACTTTCAGGACGGATACATGGCTTTTTGGTTTGTTACTGCTTGCAGTTATAATAATTGTAGGGGGTCTTACATTCTTTCCGGCTTTATCGTTGGGCCCGGTAGTAGAACATCTTTTACTTAATAAATAAATAGTTGGTATTCAATGGAACCCAGGCAAAGAAAAGAATTGAAACTTTTAACCAGAAAGATTCTGCTTGCTTCTATAAAAGAATCTTTCATCAAGTTAACACCTGCAAATCAGATCAAGAATCCGGTCATATTTATTGTTTTGGTTGGAGCGATAGTTACAACAGTGGTATTTTTTAATAATCTGTTTTCAGATCAATTCTCGGTTTTTGTTCTTCAGATTACTTTATGGTTGTGGTTTACAGTATTGTTTGCCAATTTTTCAGAAGCAATTGCAGAAGGAAGAGGAAAAGCCCAGGCAGAAAGCCTTAGGAAAAGTAAAATAAATACCAGAGCGATCCGTCTTATTTCAGGAAAAGAAGAGGAGGTCTGGGCTACAGAATTGACAAAAGGTGACCTGGTCGTTTGTTCAGCAGGATCTATAATACCTTCTGATGGAGAAGTAGTTGAAGGGATATCAAGTGTCGATGAGTCGGCTATAACCGGCGAGTCAGCTCCGGTTATACGCGAAAGCGGGGGTGACAGAAGTGCAGTGACCGGAGGGACTAAGGTTATAAGCGACAGGATTGTTATAAGAATAACAGCAGAGCAGGGTAAAACATTTCTTGATCATATGATCTCCCTTGTCGAGGGTGCCAGGAGACAAAAAACCCCAAATGAAATTGCTCTGACTATTTTATTATCCGGATTGACAATAATTTTCTTTATGGCAGTTGTTACACTTCCTGCTTTTTTTTCTTACAGTCTTAATTCTTCAGGATTGCCAAAAAATATGAATCTTACCCTTCCAGTGCTTATTTCCCTCCTGGTATGTCTTATACCAACCACTATTGGAGGCCTATTGAGTGCAATAGGAATAAGCGGCATGGACAGGTTGCTGCAGAAAAATGTGATTGCAACAAGTGGAAAGGCAGTTGAAGCTGCTGGTGATGTGGATGTTTTGCTACTGGATAAGACAGGGACCATAACATTAGGCAACAGGATGGCGACAGATTTCATCCCGGCTAACGGGGTAACAATCGAGGAATTAGCAGATGCTGCCCAGTTATCATCTTTGACCGATGAAACACCGGAAGGTCGTTCAATCGTTGTTTATGCAAAGGAAAAATTCAACCTGAGAGGGAGAAATTTGAATACTGCAGATACAGTCTTAATAAAATTCTCAGCTAAAACCCGGCTAAGCGGTATTGATATCAGGTTGGAAGATGGGAAAATTAAAAGTTTCCGCAAAGGTGCTCCGGACGCTATTA
>CAZLCF010000327.1:0-3127 GCA_964557905.1 uncultured Rikenellaceae bacterium
ATGAATTCGGACATATTTTTTATAAAGAGTCATTCTCCTATTATAAACTCAGGATTGAATACCGTTTCACCGGGGAGCAGGCTGCAGGGGGACCTTCATGGGCATTCAGGAACAGCGGAGTGATGCTTCATTCACAATCGGCGGAATCGATGCTTATTGATCAGGATTTCCCTGTTTCAATTGAAGCTCAATTTCTCGGAGGTGATGGAGTTTCGGAGAGGACAACCGGCAATGTCTGTACACCGGGAACAAACATCATGATGAACGGAGAGCTGATAACTCAACACTGTACAAACTCCACATCAAAAACTTATCATGGTGATGTTTGGGTTCATGCAGAATTTGTTGTTCTGGGCGACAGTATAATCTATCATATCATTGAAGGAGACACTGTTCTTACATATACTAAGCCGCAGATAGGAGGCGATCTGCCCGAAGGTTTTCCGCTGGCAGAAGGCACTCTGCTGAAAGACGGTTATATATGCCTGCAGGCAGAGAGTCACCCGGTTGAGTTCAGGAAAGTTGAGCTGCTTGACCTGAGCAAGAAATAAAATTCCTATTTTTGCAGATCTGCAAGACCGCATGACCGCAAGACCTGATTTGCCCGGATGGCGGAACTGGTAGACGCGCTGGTCTCAAACACCAGTGGCAGCAATGCTGTGCGGGTTCAATTCCCGCTCCGGGTACAAAAAACCCTCTTAATAAATGATATTGAGAGGGTTCCTTATTTACTGCGTACAAAATAGGATACAAAAAAGATTTCCAAGATACTTTAGCTGCTAAATTATCCTTATTTTATAGCTACTGCAATTTTTGAATCTGCCGTCCCAGCAATGCCGGTTGGAATCACCAAAAAATGCTATGCATTTAACTCTGCCATAAAGCCCGGAGGAACTCCGTTCTACATTCATATCAGAATCCTGTTAATGTTTTAAATCTATCTTTGAGGCAATTTGCTCAGCGTTTTACTGTGGATCATAGATCCTTTATCATCCAGATGGTACAACCAAAATGGCCTTCATCTCCCATCTTGTGATCAATAAACCTGAATCCCTCTTTTTGATAAAGGCTTATTGCTTTCCCCAGTTCTGGTAAAGATTCGAGATATAGTTGTGTATATCCCAGCTTTTTCGCTGATTCTATACTCATTTCAAGCAGCTGCCTTCCTATGCCCTGCTTCCTGTAAGAGGCATCAAGGTACAGTTTGACCACCTCTCCGCAACCTTTGGGCAGGTTTTGTGTAGGATATATACCACAACCTCCGATAATTTTACCATTATCCTCAGCTAACCAGTATATTGAACCGGGTGTCTGAAACAGTGAATAGAGGTTATCGGTTGTCGGATCAAAATATACGGTTCCGGGACGTGCAATGCCGAATTCCCTGAAAACTGACCGTATCAGTTCGGCAATTTCCTTGTTGTCTTTCTTTTCAAGATGCCTGAATGCAATATTCATTCTGGCTATATTCATTTTACAATGAAAACCAGTAACTCAGTTTAATCAAAAAGATATTATTCGGAAAAACATCTTTCAATTGTCCATATGAATCCCCAACAGAAGCTTCCGATAGATTGGTCCTGCCGGTTCGTTCACTCGACCACACAAGATAAATAAAAGATCCAAGGCGATATTCCCATCTGGCAACCAGGTTGGAACGATACTGGTGGAAATTGAAATCAGGTTTGCCGATATAATAATCAGGTGTCATATCATTGTTCTCATCCAGACCATAGATATTTCCATCTGACATGGGATCATCAAAAACAGTGAATTTGTTTTTATAATCCTTTGCCTGAGGATCAGTAATGCGCTTGAACTCCGAATAACTGCCCCTGGAAATAAACGGGCTACCGTAGTACTGTATAGAAAATTCCGGTGTCAGGTTAAGGTCTGCTCTGAGGGTAAGTCCGAGAGTTGTCTGGTCAATTGTTCCAAGGATATACCGCTTCTCAGTCAGATAATCCGTGGCAGCAATGTACTGAAGTTTGTCTTGATTCTTTTGATAATCAGCTGTCAATCTGATCCTTAATGAATTAAAAGGACGTATTGATACAGAGGGATTAAGTTCATAGCTGCTTGCAGAATTATTGCCTGCACCCTCATAACCAAATGAAAATAAAAACATCAGTTTTTTTGATGGATCGGTCATTACATTTCCAAATGTCATTATATTATAAGGCATTATCATATCAGGACCTCCGCGCAGTTTCCGGGGATCATCTGCCTGCGAGTGAAAGATCAGGTTTGTACCGAAACTCCAGTTATTCCTGAATGTTGATGAAAAAGAGAGGTGTCCTCCTGAACCAAGCCATGTGCCGTTGAAATTCCAGGAGTTAAATTGCTCGAGATCAATTTCAAAGGTATTGAAAATTGATACTGGTTTATTGACAAGATAAGATACCACATTCTCCTGGTTTATTTCGTCAGATGAATTCATATAGCCAATGTCATTTAGCTCCAGTCCCGGAGAAAGCCATGAAACGCCCGTAGAGTACCTCCATAATCCTTTTGATCCTCTTCCAATTTTTAATTTTCCGCCAAAACCGCTTAAGCTTGTACTTGTCGTATCATAATCCAGGTAATCTGCCCCGGGGCGCTGATAATACCGTGCCGAAGATTCCTGTAGGGCAGTTATTGCCTCTTTGCTTCCTCCCACATAACTTCCCAGCAACTTTGCATCGAGGTAAAATTCCTTGTCTTTCCAGTGATGCAGGATATCGAGTCCCCCGGTATATGCTTCATTGTTAAGAAACTTAAGACTTTTTTCCTCAATAAAACGATTCGTCGAAGTCACCATCCCGCCGATTACTGTATTTCCTGCCTTGTATCCTTTTTGCACTCTTGCCACCATGTAGTTGGTAAGAGGCTCCACCTTGCTTTTTCTCCTGTTATCATACTGGTCACTTAATCTGGCATATTCATTTGCCGTCAGGCTTTGTATCAGTCCGATTGACAGTCCTTTGGAGGTGGTCCCACTGAATTTGACTGCACTTAAGATTGTTGTTTTGTCTGGTGAGTTAACAAAAAGTGTATCATTCGGATTAACGGTCAGTGAAGGTGAATGCCCTATACGGCGCGAATAGAAAAGATTCTTGTCATCAAAATCATAATTGAAGATAGTCAG
>CAZLCF010000328.1:0-3123 GCA_964557905.1 uncultured Rikenellaceae bacterium
TACCATTTAATTATGAACTTTTTATTGTTTTTCCGGAGATGAATATGTGTAATTTTATGAATTAAATCAAGTAAGTACTTAGTTCCGACACTGTTAATATATTCAAGACAAATTTCAACACAGGTGATTTCAGCAGGATTACAAAAATATTCATTTATCCATTCTTCAATGCGATTAAAGAAGTCCTCGGCATTTTCAGGAATTAACCGACCTGTTAATTTAATAGTTCCTTTCGGGTCAAGAATGACCTCCGGAGTGTTTTTTGTGGGTGATATTATTTTCTTTTTTTTATCCAAAGTTTTATCTTTTATAGACAAATGTTTACTAATAAACGTGTATCCAAACGATGGTTATATATTCAAAATTACAATTTTTTATGATATCCATCAATTATTTATATCATTTGGACGTTTGATACATGGCGCAACGGTACAACGGCACAAAGGCACAGAGGTATAAAGACGCAGAGGCGCAAGGGCATAGCGGCACAGCGGCACAAGGGTGCAGAGGCACAAAGGCAAGATTAAAGCAATAAAAAGATATAAAATAAAAAGTTATATTTACACTTTAGTGCTAACGTATTCATTATTAATCTTAATCGCTGCAAAATGGGTAATTTTCAAAAACTTCGTGTCTGGCAACTTGCCAAAGAGCTTGCTGTTACAATTTACAGATTGACACAAAAGCAAGAATTTTCAAAAGATTTTGGATTTAAAGATCAGATCCAAAGATCTGCAGTCAGTATTCCTTCAAATATTTCTGAGGGTGATGAATCAGAAACTGATAAGCAATCGGTTCGTCATTTCTATATTGCCAAGGGATCCGCTGCTGAATTATTAACTCAGATAATAATAGGATATGAAGTCGGATACATAATTAAAGAAGATACTGACAAGCTTATAGAGGAATGTAAGATCATTTCCGTTATGTTGACAAAACTCATTCGCGCAAGGAGTTCATGATCCTGAAACGGTTCTAACGCCTTTGAGCAAATGCGCCATTATGCCATTATGCCGTTATTCTATCAGATTATTTTTAATCGCGTATATCGTCAGCTCAGCATTTTTCTTCATACCCATTTTCTCAAGGATACGGGTTCGATATGTGCTTACTGTTTTACCGGAGATAAAAATTTCCTTTGCTATTTCTGTAACAGATTTCCCCTTTGCCAGCATAACCATTACCTGGAATTCCCTTTCCGAGAGTTTTTCATGAGGCAACCTGTCAACGGAATCATACCCGTTGAAGGCCAGCTTTTCTGCAAAAGCATTTCCTATATATCTGCCACCCGATATAATTTTCTTTATAGCAAGAGTTAACTCTTCAAAAGCATTGTCTTTTGAAATATACCCTGAAGCACCAAGCTGAAATGCATGAACGGCATATTGCTCCTGAGGGTATACGCTAAGCATCAGGACTCGGGTTTGCAAATCCCTCTCTTTTATATTCCGCAACACATCCAGCCCGCTCATTCCCGGCATTGAAACATCAAGGATTACAAGGTCATATCTCCCATTTTTGATTTTTCCCCAAGCTTCATTCCCATTCACAGCTTCATCAATCAATGAAACATCATCAAGAGTTTTTACATATTGTTTAAGCCCTTCACGGACTATCGAATGGTCGTCGGCAATAAGTATTTTCATAACAAAATCATTTATTTAACTTAAATTGTTACTTATTAGGTTTTCATTAACAAACTGATTAACGATTGATGATTAACGATTTAAGATTTATGAATAGAAAAGCACATAATAATGATTATCAATAATATGATAAAAAACCATCTTCTTAAATCAAAAATCAATAATCCTTGTTCTTAAATCTTCTTATTTTTTATAACTGGCAACTTGAGTTATTTAGAAGGAATGAAGATTGTCAACTTTGTCCCTAGTCCTTCTCCTGATGAGATATTAACCTTACCTCCAAATTGTTTGACCCGTTCACGCATGCCAATTAGTCCTAAAGATTTGGCTGATTCAACTTTTTCCCCTGTGATCCCGATTCCATCATCCTGAATGGCCAGTGTTGTACCTTTTTGGGTATGATGCAGTTTAATAGTAACAGATGAGGCATTGGCATGCCGGATCACATTTGTCAGAGCCTCCTGAAGGACACGGAAAAATACGAGGTTCTTCCGGGGATCACCAAAGATTGAATCATCAAGCTTTAAACTGCATTTGACTGCGGTTCTTTTCTCAAATTCACCGCAATACCATTCTATGGCAGCAGCTAATCCAAGGTCATCCAGGATCCCGGGGCGTAACTCTGACGATATCCGCTGAACGTCTTTGATGGTACCCGTAACCAGTTCAATCATATCTTGTAGTTTTGTTGCAGCTTCCGGTTCGGTATTTTTTATATACTTATCCATCCAGTTCAGATCCAGCTTTAAAGCTGTCAGTGACTGACCTATCTGATCATGGATTTCCCTGGATATCTGAGCACGTTCGTTCTCACGTATCTCGTCAAGATGCTTGTGGAGATCCTCCAGTAATTTCGTTGATTTTCTGATCTCTTCTTCTGCCAGCTTGCGTTCGTTGATGTCAGACGTGAACACCAAAAGATGTGGTTCACCTTCGGAATCGAATGACGAGAAGCTAAAGCTCAGCCACACATCTTTCCCGAACGTAGTTACGAGGCGAACGTCCAACAATTGTTCGATACCAGTGTCCAATGCTTTGATTGCCGCCTGATACATCCCTGATTTCTTCCAGGATGAAATTTTGTGAAAGTTTTGTGCCAGAAGCTGCGCTACCGAGGTCCCTGTCGCTTTGGCTGCAGCCTGATTGGCCGATACGCACTGACCCGACTTCTTGTAGGTCAGGATGCCAATTGAAGAGGTATCCAGGATTTTCCTGTTGAATTCCAGCGCTTCGGAAATCTTTTGCTCACTCTTCCTCAGCGTCACTTCCACCTGCTTGCGCTCGGTGATGTCATGGACAACTACCTGAGTTGCAATCTGTCCCTGATAGGAAAAGGGAATTCCGACAACTTCGACGTCGATGACAGATCCGTCAAATTTCAAAAACTTTTCTTCAAATAGCGGAGCTTCTTTCCCTTCCGCAACATGCCTCAACCGTTCGATGACCTGGCTTCGACTATCCGGGTGTACAACATCAA
>CAZLCF010000329.1:0-3103 GCA_964557905.1 uncultured Rikenellaceae bacterium
TTGGCTCCGGATCAGGTGTTGCAAATAAACTCTGGGTCGTCTGGCTTGGATTAGCCGTATTGGGATCAGCTCTGACCCTTGCAACCTATATTAAATTCATAGGGGGGATTTTTCTTAACCGCCGGAAACCTTCTCTTGAGAATGTACGGGAAGTCCCTGTTCTGATGTGGATCCCGCTGGCAGTACTGGCATTATTCTGCATTGGCTTCGGAATATTTGCCACAAACTTCATAGTTCCAAAACTGTTCATGCCTGTGACGGGTGAATTCCAGTTCCTGGGATTCTGGAATTCTTCGTTTGTATCACTACTTGTTGTTATTTCCCTTGCCCTGGGAATAATATTTTACCTTGCCCTTAACCTTAAGAAATTCAGAAGAGAGGACAGTTTCATTGGCGGTGAGAAAATACAGGCTCAGACCAGTTATGCTACTACAGAATTTTACAAGACTATCGGTGAATTCGGATTCTTTTCGTGGATCTATAGAAAAGCTGAAGAGAAGTGGTTTGATATTTATGATCTGTCAAAGCGGTTTGTTCTCTGGCTGAGTCATCTGTTAAGTGAAGCTCACACAGGTGTACTGTCAGGCTATATTATCTGGGTTTGTGCGGGTTTAATCATTATGTTGCTGATTATGATATAATTAACTGAATTTGTAGCTAAATGGAACTTCTCATATCCATAATAACCGGATTAATGATCTTAGGAGCATTGTATGCAATCCACGCAAAGGACCTGCTTTCAGCGGTCATTGCATGCGGTATTGTCGGTTACGGTCTGGTGATCTGCTTCCTGCTTCTGAAAGCTCCCGACCTGGCAATTGTTCAGATAGTGGTAGAGACAATTTCTCTTATCATTATGGTAGCAGTTGTTCTTGACAGCTCCAGGGAAGAATTGTTTTCAAAGCCTGATGCACAGGGATATATGACAACTATTACATCCATATTACTGATTGTGGTATTGTTTTACTTCTTCAAGATTTCTATTGAAACCCTTGATACATTCGGCAACAGTACACTTCGCATGGCTGCTCACTATATTGAAGGAGCGACTGAAAAGACCGGCAGTGCAAATCTTGTAACAGGTGTTGTTTTTGATTTCAGAGGCTATGATACCCTTGGCGAAGCAACTGTTCTGGTAACAGCGGTACTGGGGGTACTTACGATATTAAGAATTAAGGGAAAGAAATAGTTTTTTATTTGAATAATGAACAAGGATTAACGATTTAAGATTTTAGAATTTGATTACGATAATAGAATGACCAATAGTAAAATGAATAAGTTTGATCTGGAAGAACGTTTAATAAATTTCGCTGTTATGATAGTTGAAATTTGTGAAAATATGCCTGATACTAAAGTTTCAAATCATCTGGCAGGTCAATTAATTCGTTCTGGTACCTCACCGGCTTTAAATTACGGGGAGGCTCAGAGCGGAGAATCCAGAAGAGATTTTGTACATAAAATTAAAATAGTTCTAAAAGAATTAAGAGAAAGCTACGTCTGTCTTAAAATCATTTATCGTTCAAAGATTTATAAATCTGAAGAGAAAATGAAAGCGGCTATGAATGAGAATAATGAGCTGATTTCGATTTTTGTAAAAAGTGCAGAAACAGCACAGAAAAATCTTAAAAATGAAATTCAAACAATAAATAATTCATAAATCAAAAATCGTTAATCCTTGTTCTTAAATCAATCATAAACCACTAAACTATAAGATCCTATTCTCATGAAAGGAATGACATTGATAGTAAAAAAGACCACTCAGCTTATTGCTGGTATGATTTTCATGTATGGTATTTATGTCATAATTCACGGCCATCTGACACCGGGAGGAGGATTTGCAGGAGGTGTGGTAATAGCCGGTTCATTTATACTCCTGATCCTGGCTTATGGAAGTGACTTCCTTAATCTGGTAAAAGAGGAATCCGGAAGCACAATGTATGAGAACCTTGCCATACTTGTCGTTCTGTTCCTCGCAGTTTCAGGGCTCCTCTTTGGAGCAAGGATCTTTTTCCTTAACTGGTTGCCCAAAGGGACCGTTGGTCAGCTTGTAAGTGCAGGCATACTGCCCCTGTATAATATTTTTGTCGGGATAGAGGTTGCTGCTTCAATCCTTACAATCTTTCTTGCTCTTGTAATATTTAAAGAAGAAATATCAGAATGATAACTTACTTACTGTGCTTTATACTATTTCTCGTCGGACTCTATGGAGTGATTACCAGGAGAAACCTGATAAAGATTGCCATCTCTATGTCCATAATGGAATTCAGCACTTTTCTCTTTTTTGCACTTGTGGGATATATTGACGGAGGCGTTGCTCCGATTGTTGATCCTGCTGATCCGGTTAAGATATATGTTGATCCGTTGCCCCAGGCTCTGGTGCTAACAGCAATTGTTATAGGGCTGGCGACCACAGCACTTATGATGGCTGTCATTATCAGGATTTACAGGAAATACGGGACTTTCGATATCAGAGAGATAAAAAACTTAAGAGGATAATATATGAATCCGCTGATACCATTATTTATTGTTATTCCACTGGCAGGTGCTTTCCTGATAATGATCCTTGGACGTTTCATCAGGAACTTTGACAAATATCTTGCATCCCTGGTACTTCTTACCCTTGTAATATTCAGTATTTATTCCCTTATAACAACCGGAGATAAACTTTCACTTTATAAGGTCGGGGGATGGGAGCCAATAAATAAGGTACCGATCGGAATTTATATGGTTATGGATGGCTTTACAGTCATTGTACTCTGTATAATAAGTATCATTGGCTTTTTATCTGTCTTTTATTCAATATCATATATAAAAAGGTATACAGCGGAGAACTATTTTTATGCTTTGTTCTGTCTCATGATTGCCGGGATGAACGGAGTTGTGCTCAGCGGTGATCTTTTCAATATTTTTGTTTTTCTCGAGATCTCGGTAATTTCAGCTTATGCACTGGTGGCATTCGGGGTGGAGAAAAATGAGCTGGAAGCCACATTCAAATACCAGGTTCTTGGCGGGATTGCATCCTTTATAATACTGTTTGGGATAGGGTTAATTTACTGGAAAGCCAAAACCCTCAATATAGCAGATATTAAAGAAGTTTTCAGTA
>CAZLCF010000330.1:0-3097 GCA_964557905.1 uncultured Rikenellaceae bacterium
TATACCTGACAGAATACATAAACCTGTTATAATTCCACATAGCTATGAAATCAACTATCCTCAAATCATCATTCCTGGTCATTGTAATTGCGCTTGGTTTTGCATCATGCAAAAAAGCAACAGTTAACGAAGTGAAAATCAACGATTTTACTTCATTATCTGCAGAATTCAAAGCGCCATCAGCCGAGTATACCACTGCTCCCTTTTTTGTCTGGAATTATAAGATCACAAAGGAGGAGATAGCTAATTTCCTCAACGATTTCAAAAATGCCGGAAGCAGTCAGGTTTTTGTTCATCCGCGGCCGGGACTGATCACAGAGTATCTTTCCGATGAATGGTTTGACCTTTTCAAATATACAGTAGAAAAGGGTAAAGAGATGGGAATGAAAGTCTGGATATATGACGAAAACTCTTATCCCAGCGGCTTTGCAGGCGGACATGTCCCTGACCAGATGCCTGAATCGTTCAACCAGGGACAGGGGCTGAAAATGACAAAAACTGAGATCCTGCCCGATACTGCAGATAAATATTATCTCTGCCTGAAAGAGGAAAACGGAAGTTATACTGACGTTACTTCAAGCCTTGAAGGTGAAAAGGGAAATAAAGGCAATTACTTCCTTTTCTCCAAAACATACAATAACAAGAGTGACTGGTACGGAGGATTTACATATGTTGACCTTCTCTATCCCGGTGTTACCGAGAAGTTTATAGAAATGACCATGACCGGATATGAGAAATACACGGGTGCCGATTTCGGACAAACAATACCGGGTGTTTTTACAGATGAGCCGCAGATCAACTCACCAGGCGGTATCCGCTGGACACCTGATCTGTTCGACGTATTTCAGAAGGATTGGGGTTATGACCTTAGGACACAACTTCCATCACTTTATGAAGAAACCTGCGACTGGAAGAAGGTTCGGCACAATTATACCCAGACACTTCTTCAGCTTTTCATAGACCGCTGGGCAAAACCGTATTATACCTATTGTGAGGAGAAAGGTTTGAAGTTTACCGGCCACTACTGGGAACATGAATGGCCCAGTATGCGTCCGGGCGGCGACAATATGGCAATGTATTCATGGTTCCAGATGCCTGGTGTTGATATGCTTTTTAACCAGTGGGATGATTCGACAGTCAGGGCACAGTTTGGCAATATAAGGTCAATAAAGGAACTTGCCAGCGCGGCAAACCAGTCCGGGAGGCAGAGAAAGCTGAGTGAAACATACGGGGGTTCAGGTTGGGAGCTGACTTTTACTGATATGAAACGTAATGGCGACTGGGAATATGCTCTCGGAGTAAACCTGATGAATCAGCATCTTACATATTTCTCTCTTGCAGGAGCAAGAAAATATGACTACCCTCCTACTTTCGATTACCACGAACCCTGGTGGAAAGATTATAAATATATCAATGATCATTATGCCAGGCTCTCAATGGCATTATCGGCCGGAAGACAGATAAACGATATTCTTATTCTCGAACCGACCACATCCTCGTGGCTATATGATTCTTATATAAAGAGAAATCCAAAATATGCCGAAATCGGTCAGGCATTCCAGTCCTTCGTCACAAAGCTTGAAAAGAACCAGGTGGAATATGATCTCGGATCAGAGAATATGATCAAAGATTTAGGCTCTGTTGAAAACGGGAAATTTGTTGTAGGACAGGGAAGTTATTCAACCGTTGTGATCCCTCCAATGACAGAAAATCTTAATGACGCTACATATAAACTGATTAAGAAATTTGTTGCAGGAGGAGGCAAACTGGTTTGTTTCTCTCGTCCGTCATTAATTGACGGCGCACAAAATGAAGGACTGGAACAATTCCTGGAAGAAAATAATGATAAGATCCATTTTGAAACCACTCTGAATTCTGAGATCATTTCAAAGTATTTCTTAAATCATGATGTCAACTTCTCAGACGTGAAAGGAGGACAGCTTTACCATCATCGCAGAATACTCTCTGACGGACAGGTACTTTTCCTGGTCAATTCAAGCCTTGATGAATCCCTCACCGGATCTCTAAGTGTGAAAGGAGCTGATGCAATTGAGATGAATACCATTACAGGGGCAGTCAACGGCTATCCTTATTCGCAGGAAGGAGAAAGCCTTAAGCTCACATACAACCTGCCCCCGGCCGGAAGCCTGCTTTTGTATATCCCGTCAGTGAAACAGGGCAATTTTGAGGTACAGAAAGTGCCTGAGATCTTTAATGCAATATCGTCTGCAAATATGACAATCAGCCGGGATGCTGATAATGTCCTGACGATAGAATTCTGTGATTTACAGACCGGTGATGAGGTTACAAAGGACATTCATACATTTAATGCTGCCGATAAGGTTTATAAGTACTACGGATTCAGTAACGGTAATCCATGGAACACTTCGGTCCAGTTTAAAATCCGTACTATAGACCGCGATAAGTTTGATGCAAATACCGGGTTTACAGCCACTTATCATTTCAATATTAAAGGAAGCGTCGATTACGCAGGCTTTAAAGCAGTTGTTGAACGACCATATTTATGGAGCGTGTCGGTGAATGGCACAGAGGTAAAAGCCGAAGAGGGCAAGTGGTGGCTTGACAGGGAGTTTGGCGTTTTCAACATTGAAAAGCATGTGAAAAAAGGAGATAATTCAATTACCCTTAAAGTGTCGCCGATGAAGATCCATGCTGAAATTGAACCTGTTTATATATTGGGTGATTTTTCGGTTAAGCCAGCTGAAAAAGCATGGACGATAGAGGCTCCTGTTAAAGAATTAACAGCAGAAAGCTGGAAGGAACAGGGAATGCCGTTCTATTCATGGGGAGTAACATACAGCAAGCCATATAACATTGAAAAGCCGGAAGGGAAATATCTGGTTAGTCTGAACAAATGGAAAGGAACCATTGCAGAAGTTATCGTTAACGGTCAGTCTGCCGGGGTAATTGCTTTCCCGCCGTATAAGAATGATGTAACGCAATTCATCAAGCCGGGTGAGAATAAAGTTGAAGTCAGGGTTGTCGGAAGTCTGAAGAATCTTCTCGGTCCTCACTTCAATAATCCTGCACCGGGACTTGTCGGTCCGTGGCACTTCAGGAATGTTAAATCCTATCC
>CAZLCF010000331.1:0-3072 GCA_964557905.1 uncultured Rikenellaceae bacterium
TTTCGAGTGCTTTTGCTGATTCATAAACATAACCGCAGTTGAGGCATTTCCACCAAACCTTGCCTTTTTTCATAAAGACCTGATCTTCAGAAATATTCTGTAAAAGTTTTAAATACCTGCGCTCATGCTCGGCTTCAACTTCAGCGATCATCTTATAAGCAGTAGCAATCTCAGGGAATCCTTCCTTCATTGCCGTTTCAGAAAAATCGGGGTAGATGTCGCCCCATTCTTCGTGTTCTCCTTCAGCGGCAGCTTTAAGGTTTTCTTTTGTTGTACCTATTTTCCCCGCAGGATAGCCGGCAGTTATTTCAGTCATACCGCCTTCAAGGAACTTGAAAAACCTCTTGGCATGCTCTTTTTCCTGGAGGGCTGTCTCCATGAAAATATTTGCTATCTGTTCATAGCCTTCTTTCCTTGCCACACTGGCAAAAAACTCATAACGGTTGCGGGCCTGCGATTCGCCTGCAAATGATTTCAGCAGATTCTGCTCTGTCCGGGTTCCTTTTACTGATTTAGACATAGGTTTTATTTTTAAATTGTTAGACTTTAGCTGATTTGAATTTCTTCCGCAAAATACAATTTTTTTAGACTGATTGTATTGGGATATGTCTTTTATCAGTCGCCTAGCCGCGAATTCTGGATTCAGGGCATTTTACCTTGAGATGACCTGTCCAGATCCTGTTGAAGGTATTGATTTAGAAACTACTAGAATATTTGTGGCAGATAAGGATAACGTGTTTCTGGATTAGCCTCATTCAGAAAATCTTGGATTTACAACATTATTATAAATAGATCCGAAAGTATAGGTAAGGCCAACACTCATATAATATGAGTAAGTCGTTTTCTGCTCCTTTCTACGGAGCAGGACATCCTCAAGCGATGCATTTGCGAGGGGAAGTGAAATCTGGTCGTGGATCATGGAAGCCTCTCCCTGAATGTTAAACTGAACTCCTTTAAATATTCTCAGGCGGGCGTTTGTATAAAGACGGAGCTTGTTATAAGACCAGTCGAAAAAATAATTGCTCCAGGTTAGTGTCGCGGAAACTGATCCCCATTTCTGGATATATGACGTATGAGCGGCCAGTGAATGGAACGCTACTGTTTCTTTTGTTTTAAAGCGATCGGTCTCTTCAGTGTAGTTATTGATTTCCACCCCTGCCTTATACAAAAAAGTTACTAAACGGCGAGTTGATTCTGTATATGGAAATATATCATACTCAATACCTGGTGCAACTTTTATTGAAAGATCATAATTGGAATAAGTGAAAGAAAGTACGTTCATTGATCCCCCGGCCGACCAGTGATTATTTATGCTTCTGACATAGGAAAGATAACCAGACTTTTGCTTATAGATGCTAACGTAAGTAGTATCAAAACCTGGTTCCTCATATTTAATATTATCGGTTTCAATATCCAAACCCAGGCTCGATTCGAATTTGGATTTTTCAGTGATCCTGTTTGCCGAGAGCATTCCGGACAGATAATTAATCTTGTATGTTGATTGTCCCCAAATATAAGCATACAGGTTTACAGCGTAAACCCAACTGTTCCATTTATCTGATGATACTGTTTCAGAAAGCGGTTCACTGAAATTGATATCCATAAACTGTGAGAGAGGAGTTTTTTGTACATACCGCATCAATCCCATTTTTAGGCCTTTTACTTCTTTGGCTCTCTTAATATCAGCAGTTTCATCAGGACTTATGTTGCATTTGACAGTATCAGCCATTCCGGTGTACTTTCCCTGTCCTACAATAAAAAAAGTCGAGACTGAGCCTCCCGAACCTGTACTCTCCTGGGTCCAGATTATATAGACATCGGCAACTTTCCTGTCCCGTACATAATTGATAAAAGGGATCTCTTTTTTTATGTAGTCGGAGGCTTCTGTTATGAAAAACACATTTAGCGCATCCTTACGTAATGTATCAGCCTGCTGAGCTGGTTCCTGAGAAAATGCCCTGATAATAAGAAATGGTGCCAGGGTAAACACCATAAGTATTTTTTTCATTGCCGGTCAATTATTTAACAACAGCGAAGTTAAGCAAAGCATACAATACCTATGGTATAAAATACAGGATTTAAAAAATCATTAATCTTTATATAAGAAATCCGGCGCCATTGAAGCGCCGGATCTCAGTGAAGATATTAGGAATGAAAAACCAGGAAGCGTTTAATTATTCATGTTTCGCGGCTCAATATAGTTAAGCCCGTCATCTGTCATTCTCCAGAACCTGTTTTTGGGATCTGTTATAAAATCATCATCATCATAAGAATGGAAGAGACTTTCTATCGTTCTATCCATGTAAATTATTGTTCCTTCCGGAGCATAGACAGTAATATAGAGTTCGTCAAAGGACCATCTGGAGTTTGACGGGATAGTACAAAATTCATCGAGGGTAAGTGTATTGTCTGAAATATTAAAATTGTATTGCAATCTTTCGGAATTTGCTATTGCGTCAATACGGTTTCTGCCGGATGAACGCCTTGTTATTTTAACACTGGCTGAATTTCGCTCATCGGCCGAAATATTGAGAAAAGTCCGTATATATACTTCCTTTTTATTATCATCGATCAGGACTTTGTATTCATCATCAGGAATAGAGATCTCATTAACTGCCTGCAGATCGGATATTTTTCTTCCCGACACAATATACAGAGTATCCGGTACTGTACTGAAGTACTCCACTGATGTTGTTTTCTCTGATTCGGCAAAGCCTACACCTTCATTGAAAAGGATAATGGAAAGAGCCGCAGTGCTCATTACCCAGATCACCAGGCCGATCAGCCATACATAACCGTCTCTTGCCCTGAACCAGAATATCAGCCGGACGCCTCCGTAAATCAGGGCCAGTAGCGGGAAAGTCACTACGATTGTGATTAGCGCTTTAATCCATGGCACTGCCGCCGGAGATACAATATAGTTCAGAAAATCAGGCAGATAGGATAGGTTCATCCCTTCAACTTCAGTTGAAAAAGCTCCCGGGTATTGAAAAACAAAAACCATAACGAATGTCAGAAGAGCGAGGAATCCTGACAGTACAAGAGCGGTTCCGAAGATTATCAGGAATATGC
>CAZLCF010000332.1:0-3051 GCA_964557905.1 uncultured Rikenellaceae bacterium
CTAAACTTCAGACTGCAAATCTAAAGATTTTTTTGATTTTAAAATATATTCATTAATTAAATATGAATATTATATAAATATATTTAAATAAATATATGTATTTAGTTAATAAATATTAATATATATTGAATATTTGTATAATATTTTAAGATTTGTCCTGACAAGTTTATTTAACAGGATACTTTTCAAAGGCGTTCACATCTGATTGAAAAGCATTAAATTTTGTTAAATAGTTCTTAATTCTCTGGAAAGTTGATGCAGGTGATGCAATAATTGACATTTAGTTGAGTACATTTTTCTATATTGCAGAACTTAAATTAAAAACTGAATATCATGAAAAGAAGTTATACAAAAATCGCTTTGGCACTTATTTTAATAACAATTACAGGTATGTCCTACAGCCAGCAGGCTGGATGGCGCGGGCCAGGCAGAACAGGCGTCTACAATGAAACAGGATTAATGAAACAATGGCCTGCTTCAGGACCTTCGCTTCTCTGGGAGGCTGACAGTATCGGAATGGGGTATTCCAGTGCTGCTGTCACAGATGATGCTGTTTATATCACAGGCATCAGAGGCGATAAAGATGTGCTTACGGCTTTTAACCAGGATGGAAAGAAAAAGTGGGATGTGGAATACGGAACCATGTCAAAAGTTCAAAGTTCTCCTGAAAGCCGTTGTACTCCGACCTTTTCGAACGGAAGAATCTTTGTTGTCAGCGGTCAGGGTGAACTGTCATGTGTTTCCACGGATGGTAAAATCCTCTGGTCGGTAGATTATTATGAAAAGTACAGTGCACCGGAACCGGAATTTGGAATATCTGAATCCCCGCTTGTTGTTGACAATAAAGTCATAGTAACGCCAGGAGGTAATATTGCCTCGATGGTTGCATTTAACGTTGAAAACGGCAGTGTTGTCTGGGAGGCTCCATCATTAAAAGAAAGTTCACAATATGTAAATCCCCTGCTTATAGAAGACAAAGGGATGAAAATAATTGTAACACATACGCCTACATATATAATAGGTGTAAATGCTGCGGATGGTAAAATAATTTGGAAGTTTAATTTTGGTTCTGTAAATGCCGATCAGAGAGGAGACAGAAATTACATTCATACTCCAATATACAAGGATGGTTATCTGTTTGCAGCCAGCGGATACGGGCAAACCGGAGCAAAAATAAAGATATATTTTGACGGTAAGAAACCGGAACTGGTATGGAAGAATCCGGAAATAAATCCGCATGTCGGTGGAATAGTGCTTATTGGAAATAATATTTACAGCTCTACTCATGACAATAACACGATGGGAAGATGGATATGTGTGGACTGGACTACAGGCAAGACAAACTGGATCACCAAATGGTATAATAAAGGATCTGTAATTTCTGCAGAAGGATTGCTTTATATTTATGAAGAAAAGACAGGTAACGTAGCCCTGGTAAGACCAAACAGTGCAAAGCTTGATATAATCAGCACTTTCAGGGTTACTAAAGGTGCAGGTCCATACTGGGCTCATCCTATGATAGATAAAGGAAGGCTGTTTTTAAGGCATGGAGATTATCTGGCTGTGTATTCAATAAAAGCGAAATAATAAAGAAACGTGTTAATCTATCTGAAATAAAACATATTTCCGGTTACTATTGGGATGCGATTGTACCTTTTAGGAATCAGAAATAATGAATAACATTCTAATTATTATTAACTATTATTTTCAGGTATGAAAAGACTTATCATTATTGTTCTCGGTCTCATAATAGCAGGTGTTATAGGTTATGCTATATTTCTTTTAATAGCCTCTGATAAAGGCTCCCAGGCTCATGCTGTAAAGCTGAATGATAACCAGCAAATCAGTGAATGGAGAGAAGAGAACAGAACAAGAGTTTCTTCAGAAACAGGATTGCTGAAATCCTGGCCTGAAGAAGGACCCGAGCTGATATGGTCGAATGCTGAGTTACCCAAAGGCCACTCTTCGGTATCGTTTGGCAACAATATCATATATCTTACCGGCAATGATGGTCAGAATGATATACTGGTTGCTCTGGATAATTATGGAAAGATAAAATGGCAAACGCCATATGGCAGGGCATGGACTGCATCGAATCCCGAAAGCCGGTGTACACCGACTGTTGAAGGCAACAGAGTCTATGTTTCCAGCGGATTCGGCGATTTAGCTTGCATTGACGGTTCTACTGGTGCAATCATCTGGTCACTTAAAGCAAGCGAAATATTTAAAGGTACTTATGGCGAATGGGGTATAGCTGAATCATTGCTAATTGATGGGCAGAAGCTATATTTTACACCAGGTGGGTCTGAAACTATAACGATTGCAATTGATAAAACTACAGGAAACATGATATGGAAATCAGGAAGCCTGAATGATGGTCCTGCTTATGTTTCACCGATATTGATCGATTACGCAGGCAGGAAAATCATTATTAATGTGTCACTGCATTACATTTTTGCTGTCGATACATCTGATGGTACTATTCTCTGGAAGATTAATCATATGGATGCAATTAATAGTGAGAAATCTGTTGCCATCTGGCCCGATGCCCCTCTGATCAAATGCGTGACACCACTTTATAATAATGGGAAAATATATGTTACAGGAGGGTATGATCATGGAAGTATAATGCTGAGCTTGAACGAAGATGGAACCAATGTATCTGTTGACTGGACAGATTCTGTACTGGATGTACATCATGGTGGTGTTGTCCTTGTAGATGGATATATTTACGGTGCTAACTGGCTCAGCAATGCTGATGGAAACTGGTGCTGTCTTGAGTGGAATACAGGTAAGAAAATGTATGAAGAGTACTGGAAATGCAAGGGCTCAATAATTTCGTCTGAAGGCATGCTTTATATCTATGATGAGAAGACTGGTTTTGTCGGATTAGTCAAACCTAATCCAGAAAGATTTGACCTTGTGAGCAGTTTTAAAGTTAAAGAAGGATCCGGCCCCTACTGGGCTCATCCCGTTATCCATAATGGCAACCTGTATATCAGGCATGGTGAAGCTTTAATGGTATATAATATTAAGGAATAAGAATAATTA
>CAZLCF010000333.1:0-3047 GCA_964557905.1 uncultured Rikenellaceae bacterium
TCGTTAAACCCTGAAGCTGCAGCATCAGCACGGTCAGAAGCATATACTGCTTTCCTTATTCCTGACCAGTAAATTGCCCCAAGACACATCGGACAGGGCTCGCATGAAGCATAGATTATGCAACCGGAAAGGTCATGCGATTTCAGAAAATCAGAGGCTTCCCTTATAGCAAGCACTTCCGCATGAGCAGTTGGATCGTGGGAAAGGACAACCCTGTTATTTGCTTCAGCGATTATTTTCCCGCCTTTCGTAATCACAGCTCCAAAAGGTCCTCCTCCTTCTTTTATCCCGTCGATGGCAATTTTTATGGCACGCTGCAAAAATGATCTATCGTAATTCATTTTTTTTAATTATTTAAATCGAAAAGGAATGTAAAAATAAGCTTAGTTTTGTTTACATGAATAAATTCTATTCAATATTCTTTTTTTTTATGAAATATGTTGTATTTTTGCAAACCCGAATTCAGAGGGTTTTCATTAATTATAAGTATATCAATTAAAAACTAATATCAACGTGGACACCTTAAGTTATAAAACAGTATCGGCTAATAAGACAACTGTTAACAAGGAATGGGTTATAATTGATGCTGAGGGCGCAGTGCTTGGTCGTCTTGCAACAAAGATTGCCAGTATGCTGAGGGGAAAGCATAAAACGAATTTTACTCCGCATGTTGACTGCGGCGACAATGTTGTTGTGATAAATGCTGAAAAGGTTGTTTTAACGGGCGAAAAATGGACTGATAAACAATATGTCAGATATACTGGATACCCGGGTGGTCAGAGATTCACTCCTGCCGAGGAAATGCTTAAAAAGAATCCGATAGGCCTTGTTGAGAATGCTGTCAGAGGCATGCTGCCGAAGAATCGTCTTGGGAGGGCTCTTTTCAAGAACATGCATGTTTATGTCGGGGAGTCTCACCCTCACGAAGCACAAAAACCTAAAAAGATTGAAATTAAATAACAACTAGGGAATATCTATGGAAGCTATTAATGCTATTGGAAGAAGGAAAGCAGCCGTTGCCAGAGTGTATCTAAGTGATGGCAAGGGCAAAATTACCGTCAACGGCAAAGATTATAAAGAATATTTCGGAGCTGAAACCCTTCATTATTTGGTGACACAGCCATTGATTCTCGTAAATGCTGCGGATAAATATGATATCAGCGTGAATCTTGAGGGCGGAGGTGTTAAAGGTCAGGCTGAAGCTCTTCGCCTGGGTATCACCAGGGCGCTCGTAAAAGCTGATGAAGAGAATAAAAAACCATTGAAGGCAAACGGTTTTCTTACAAGGGATCCCCGTGAGGTTGAAAGGAAAAAACCAGGAAGGCCAAAAGCCCGGAAGAGATTCCAGTTCAGTAAACGTTAGGAATTAAAATTACAATCAATAGAGATGCAAGTTTAGTATCTAAATTGCAAAGACTTCCCCGGGAGGAACTACTCTGCAATTGATTGAAGGAATGTAAACTTAAATTTTAAAAAATGCCCAAAACAACTTTCAAAGAATTACTTGATGCCGGTGTTCATTTCGGACACCTGAAAAGAAAATGGAATCCTGCAATGGCTCCTTATATCTTTATGGAGCGCAATGGAATTCATATTATTGACCTTGAAAAGACAATTATCAAACTCGACGAAGCTGCTTCAGCTATGAAGCATATCGCAAAATCGGGAAAGAAAGTGCTATTTGTTGCCACCAAGAAACAGGCAAAAGAGATTGTTGCCGAAAAAGTTAAGAAAGTAAACATGCCCTATGTGACCGAGCGCTGGCCAGGGGGGATGCTCACCAACTTTCCGACGATCCGCAAGGCGGTTAAAAAAATGGGATCTATCGATAAGATGGCTTCTGATGGCACTTTCATGAATCTTTCAAAACGTGAAAAACTTCAGGTCACCAGGCAGAGAGCCAAACTTGAAAAAAACCTTGGAAGTATTATTGACCTTACACGTCTTCCTTCCGCTCTTTTTGTTGTTGATGTATGCAAGGAACATATTGCTGTAAGAGAAGCTAAAAGGCTCGGAATACCTGTTTTCGCAATGGTTGATACCAATTCCAACCCTTCAGAAATAGATTTCCCGATCCCCGCCAATGATGATGCATCAAAATCGATCTCTCTGATCGTTGAAATCCTCTGTCAGTCTATTGAGGAGGGCCTTAATGAACGAAAAATTGAAAAAGATAAAGAACCCCTGACCAAAGACAAGAGCATTATTAGAAAAGAGCTTGAAACAAAAGATATTCCGGAATCTCTCATTGAAGCAATAGTTGAAGAAGAGGAAGAAGAGGAAGAATCTGAAGATGAGGCTGTTACCGATGATAGACATGAGGATGTTGTCAGCTCAGGCAAAGAAGCTGAAGCGGAAGAATTATAAAATTTATTCATCACAATCTAAAAATATATATAATGGCTACTATAAGCACTGCTGATGTTGCGAAACTCAGAAGGGTTACCCTTGCCGGCATGATGGATTGCAAGAAAGCTCTTGAGGAAGCAGATGGCAACTTTGATAAAGCAATTGAAATAATACGGAAAAAAGGGCAGGCTGTTGCCAGTAAAAGGGCTGACAAGGAAGCTTCTGAAGGAGCTGTTCTTGCAAAAGTCAGTGTAACCGGCAAATATGGTGCAATGATAGTCCTGAACAGCGAAACAGACTTTGTTGCAAAAAACGTCAACTTCCTTGGACTCGCAAATAAAATACTTGATACTGCTGTCACACAAAATCCCGCTGACCTTGAAGCCCTCAAATCTCTCACACCGGACGGAACCAGGATCGGAGACAAGGTTGTAGAATTTATCGGGATAATCGGCGAGAAGCTTGAACTATCATATTATGAAAAAATTGAAGCTGCTCATGTTCAGGCATATATTCATCCTGGCAACAGGCTTGCCACACTTGTCGGTTTTTCAAAAGCCGGACTGGATATCCAGGTTTACAAGGATGTGGCTATGCAGGTAGCTGCCATGAATCCAGTTGCTATTGATAAGGATGATGTTCCGCAAACAATCATTGCACAGGAGATTGAGATCGGAAAAGAACAGGCAAGGCGTGAT
>CAZLCF010000334.1:0-3044 GCA_964557905.1 uncultured Rikenellaceae bacterium
GGAGATTGGAATTGATAAGGAAGGGATATCCCGATCAAATCTTCATTAAAAAAGTATCAAAACAATGAATCGTCTGCTAGTATGTATCATCTTTTCTGTTCTTTTCAACAGCTTTTTTTCTACTCTGCTCTCACAGGAACTCACAAGAAAGGATTTTATCAGGTCTGTTCAGGATGCTGATGTCTTTTTTTATTATGACCAGGATTATGAAAAGGCAGCTTCGTTGTATGAACCATTACACAAAGTCTACCCGGACAATTGCAGCATAACCGCAAAGCTTGGTATATGCTATCTGAATATTGATGGCAGAAAGCAGGATGCCCTGTCGCTTCTTAAATCTGCATCAAAAAATGTCGTAACCAGGGATAATGATTATGTTGAATACGGAGAACAGGCACCGCTTGACACATACATTTACCTGGCAATAGCCTATCACAAGAACGACAGCCTGGAAAAAGCTGTATCAATGTTTTATGATGTAAAAGACAGGCTCAGTGAAACTGATATATTCAGGGAGGAATATATTGACAACCAGATCAGGGACTGCAGGTATGCCATGGAAATGAAAAAGAAACCTCTAACCATCCTGTCTGATAATTTCACACCATGGCTTAAGGATTATCCCGGTGCAATAAATCCTGTGCTCGCAAAAAATGACTCGGTATTTATCTTTACTCAGAAAACAGAAGGTAAAACCCGGATTCTCTGTTCATATAAGAAGGAAGGATGGAGCACTCCCGTGGATATTACCAGGCAGCTTGGCGGTTATACGCGTTTATACTCAAACTCGATTACAGGTGATGGTAAACTGCTGGTCCTTAACATGGATGACGGTGGTGATGGCAACCTTTATTACAGCCAGCGGAAAGACTCCGTATGGTCGAGAATCAAAAGCCTTGGCAAAAACATCAATTCAATATACTGGGAGTCTCATGGATTTATCACTCCCGACGGGAAAACTCTTTACTTCTCAAGCAACAGGGCTGGCGGATCGGGCGAACTTGACATCTGGATTTCAAAGAGAAAAGACGACGGCACATGGGATCGTCCTGTGAACTGTGGTGATGTGATTAACACTGCTTTTAATGAAGATACACCTTTCTTTGATCCGGCCACCAGTGCTCTTTTATTCTCCTCCTCAGGTCATATAAGCATGGGAGGATACGATATCTTCAGATCAATTTACAGGAACGGAGACTGGACCAATCCTGTCGGAATGCCTTTTGCATACAACACGACAGCTGAAAATATTTTCTTCATTCTTAATAACAATGCACCGGGATTTATCACCAGTTTTTATGACGAAAAAAGCCGGTCAAGGAATATATATGCAATTGTTGCCGTTGATCCTGCCGATGAGATAACCACTACCGAAGGCATCATCACTCTTAAGGACGGTATGAAGGTGGACCCGGCAAAAGCTGTTATAAGGCTTAGTGATGCCAGAAAAGGAACATTTCTAAGATCAGTCCCCGTAATTGCAGGGGGCAAATTTAAATTCGACATAAAACCAGGTGATTATCAGGTTTTTGTAAGCCATCCCGGCTATAAGACTGATACTATCAACCTTAATCTGCCGCTATATTTTCTCAGCCATTATTTAGCGCTGAATTCTTCCCTCATCCCGATGAAGGTGTTTGAAGGAGCATTCCTTGCAGTTAAGAATATCCTGTTTGCTTTCGACAGCTATGAACTGGATTCCCAGGCCAGATCAGACCTGGAGGCTTTAAAATCAATTCTTATCACTCATCCGGAGCTTAAGATTGAAGTTGCAGGGTATACCGATGCCAAAGGCAGCAAGGAATATAACCTGAAGCTCGCAGATAATAGAGCCCAGTCAGTGATTGACTATCTTGTCTCGTCAATAAATCCTGAATCCAGGTTTGTCAAAACGTCATTTGGAGAGTCAAATTTTGCGGCTATAAACACAAATCCTGATGGTTCTGACAATCCCGAAGGGAGGAAATACAATAGAAGAGTCACATTCGGAATAGTGGATCCAAAAACCGGAATCATCCTAAGGCATGACACCTATACCCCGGAACACCTGAGACCGCCCTCCTCAATGAAATACAGTATTGTTCTTAAAAAATCAAAGGAAAAGATCGCTCCTCAATATTTCGACGCGCTTAAGCTAAGCGGGATGCTGTTTGTTCGACCGATTGAATCAGATTCTGTTTCAATTTATGCCCTCGGTGTATTTTACAACAAACCCGATGCTACCAAATATCTGGGATATGTAAAGGAAGAAGGATTTACCGAAGCTTACATTGTTAACCATTATGATCTCAATGATGAAGCAAAATCCCTTGCAAAACGGAATTCCATTGTGAGTTTAGCCACAGGAAAAAAAGTTTATACGATCCAGCTTAAAGCTGCAAAAACTCCAATGAACATGGATCTGTTTAATGAATTGAAAGGCGTCAGGGAGATCCTTGGTGATGACGGCTATTACAGGTACGTACTTGGGGAATACGACAGCTTGCCACAGGCTCAGGAGGCTATTAAACCTGTTTATGAAGCAGGTTTCAAAGACGCATTTATCAGGGAACTTAACTTAGTGAAACCTGAATAATCATATAATTTTGATTTATCCATGAAGTATGAAAAGATCAGGCTCAGGGCTCTTGAACCTGAAGACCTGGAGTTACTGTATGAATGGGAGAATAACAGTACTTACTGGACGATTACCAATACAGTAACACCGTTCTCAAAATATACTCTTAAGAGATATATGGAAAACTCTCATAAGAGTATCTATGAAACAGGTCAGCTGAGATTAATGATCGAAATTATTTCGGATAAGAAAACAATAGGTACAATTGATGTTTTTGATTTTGACCCTTTTCATAAAAGGGCAGGACTTGGAATATTGATCGCTGACGAAGATCAGCGAAGAAAAGGATATGCCTCTATGGCACTAAAATGTCTCATTAAATATTGCTTTTCGACACTTCAGCTTCACCAGCTCTACTGCAATATCCTGGCCAATAATTGCGAGAGTATGGACCTGTTCAGGAAACAGGGCTTCGTTCAGGCAGGAA
>CAZLCF010000335.1:0-3023 GCA_964557905.1 uncultured Rikenellaceae bacterium
GGCAACACGTCGGATTTTGGTTCCGCAGAGTCCTGGTTCGAGCCCAGGTGGGTCAACAGAAAGATTTGAAAATCAGTATAATACATAATGTTTTGAACTGATTTTGAACTTTGAAAAATGTAACCCTGTCAGAACTGGCAGGGTTTCTTACGTAATATGGTATAGATTGGAATGAAATTCCATTTTTGAGCGATTACGATAACATAGACAATAAAGTAAATAAGTATATCATTTATTATTTAATCCAGGAAACCAACCTGGATTTTTTATTTTAATCAGCAAGTGTAGTACAGGTACTCATTTACAACACCCCCGGGTACTTATCCACCAGAAAACCTATCCTCCCGCCTCTCAATAGAATTTTAGTATCTGTCGAGAGTGTGGAAACCAAAATTAAATACCATCTTGGTTAAAATGGCAGAAATATGGTTCCAGGTTCATTTTACATTTATCTTACTTGTAAACTATCAGATAAGTGTTTTGCATAAAGTGCTTTTTTGTAACTCCACAATGTATCTAGGTTATAGGCCTTCATATAAGATTCATAGGCCTTACTATATTCTTTAATATTCATATAATAATCGCCTTTTGAATCGTAAACATTTGGATTATTTGGAGCAAGTTCAATATACTTGTCAAATGCAGCAGCGGCTTCATCATTCTTTTTAAGTTGCATATAGGTATATCCCAGAATATTATAAACAGGTGCAGGATTTTCGGTAATTTCTAGTGCTTTTTTTAATGTCTCTGCACATCCGTTTATATCCTCAATTATGTTCTGATAAGTATAAAGAAACCAATAAGCCCATACATCTTTAGGATACATTTCGATAAGCTTCTTACCAACATCAGTAACATCAGCTTTTTGATTCTCAATTAATTTTGGAAGCGAACTCTTTAAAAGCTCCTCAGCCTTACTTAATTTAGTTTTACAATTAACAGCAGCATTGGCATATTCATTGAATTTATCCTTATTCCCTAAGTAATACAAGGATAAGTAAAAATTAGCCATAAAAAAGTCAGGATCGTTTTTTCTTGCGTCCAATAATTGATCTAGACCTGCAGAAATCCGAACATCTTCAAAAGCTTTCAAAGCCTCTATATAAAGTGCCAGAGCTGATTCTGATTTTGTAGTAATCGGCATCTTCCCATCCTGTGCTGTACGGTTGCATGAAACTAATCCAAATGCAACCAGTAATAAGAAAACAGACAATTTTTTCATAGTTTAAAATATTAGTCAGTTAATTTCTAGGTTTTTACAAAGTTACTATATCTCAGATTTAAAGTCAATAAAAATCATTACTATGTTTTATAGGTCTTAAAATACCAGAATGGTTATTATTGATTTGATTTTGAGTAATCAGGATGTTTTGCGTATTCCCCTATTGGATTATGAAACACCATTAATCCATTTTATTTAGTATGAGATATCCCAACCTGACTTAAATATCGAGTTTATAAATACCTGACATTTCTTAAGATACCCCCCGGTACTTTATCTGCCAGAAAATCTATCCCCCCCTCATATTTATTTTTTTAGATCTGCAGTGAGTGTGCAGGCCTATTCCCAAACACCCCCCGGCTCGATCTGAGATTGGGTGATTAACCCCGTCAGTAAACTTATTATTAATTAATACTTAAGACAATAGTAAAAATCGTTGACTTTGTTAAAAGACAGAACAAAGAAGAAAAGGAATCCAATGCCTTTCCTCATATCTGAGGCTACAGGCAATAAAATCAAGGTTTGGTGCCTTGGTGGAGATCTGATCCGTAGTGTTGAACAGCAGATAGCTGTTGCAAGTACTGTTCAGGAGTTAAGGAATATCCTGATAAAGTATCCTACTCTCAGGGAAAGGATTGAACCGCTTTGCATTAACAAGAAGAAGGAGCTGGAGAGTGTCATCCCTGACGCAGTTGTTGAACCACCTAAAACAGTCTAACTATGGAACTCGTAAATGTTCAAAACAGCATTGTTCCTGATGAGTCTAAAGTCGTTGAGACCTCAGATGACAGGTTCATTCTTGCCAACACTCAGCCTATCTCTTATGCTGATTTAAAGCACAGGTGTATTATACCAGTGTTTAGTAAGGATAATGAATCTACAATCTCTCATTCTGAATTCATTGATACTGTTGGTCAGGCAGCAGATAAATTCTTTGCCTCGGAGAATATTCTGCATCCGGCTATTAGAGTCTCGCACCCCATTAAAGGTAGGATTCCTGAAGCAATGGGAAAGCCTGCAGAACTGCTCAAAGAGGAAGAGAAAACCATCTATTATGAAAGATGTGCATTTGTTTTCGAGGTGCCGTCAATCAATTCTACCGTCAATGGTAACAAGCTTTCTCTTTCCATTGGAGGTGTTCGAGCTTACAACCACGAGAATCTCTATGGCAAGAAAACTGAGGAGCATTTTAAGGTCTTCATAGGGTTCAAAAATCATGTCTGTATCAATCTCTGCATAAGCACTGATGGTTTTCTTGATGACCTGAGGGTAATGTCAGTACAGGAGTTGTTTAACAGAGTATTTCAGCTCCTGACAAAGTTTGATGCTGAAAGACAGATAAACCATCTGTCAACACTTTCAGAATATACTCTCAGTGAGCATCAGTTTGCACAATTAGTGGGGAAATCAAGGTTGTATCAATACTTACCTCTTAAGACCAGGAAAGCTCTGGATACTGTTGTACCGATCTCGGATACCCAGATATCAACTGTAGGGCGGGACTATTATGAAGACAAATCCTTCTGTAGGGAGGAATCAGGAGATATCAACCTCTGGAAGTTATATAATCTCTTTGCCGGAGCCACTAAGAGCAGCTATATTGATACTTTCCTTGATCGTAATGTCGGTTCCTTGTTATTCATAAATAGCCTGGCTGAACATCTCAAGGATAGGACGAAGTCTTGGTTCCTGTCATAGAGCTTCCACTCTATTCCATTGAAGTTTCTACTATTTTCTGGTAGCTGAACTAATACAAATTATTAAGTAATATCAAAATCTTCATGAGTAAGGAAGAATATCT
>CAZLCF010000336.1:0-3006 GCA_964557905.1 uncultured Rikenellaceae bacterium
GTTTTGTATATCGCCCGCCTGGCCCGGCTCGGTCTGAACGAAGCAGAGATTACCTTACCGCTTTTCTTAAATGATTTAAATTCCGGGCAGCCCCAAAGACTTTATATGACCAATGAATATGCCGATCTTTCACTGACCCCTGTACCCGATTACCATTTGCTAGCAAGGGGGAAGTACGCTTATATGAATATACAGGTCTCTCGCGGATGCCCCTTTTCATGCGATTTTTGTGAAATTACATCACTTTTGGGTCACAAGGTCAGGATGAAAGATACCCACCAGGTTATTGAAGAGCTTGAGGTGCTTTATAATCTTAACTGGCATGGTCCGGTATCTATTGTTGATGATAATTTTATCGGAAACAAAAAAGAAATTAAAAATAACTTGCTTCCGGCCATGAGAAAATGGATGCAAATACATAAATATCCATTTGAATTTACTACCCAGGCTTCAATTAATCTTGCTGACGACGATGAACTAATGTCATTGATGATTGAAACAGGGATTAACGCTACATTTATTGGTATCGAAACGCCCGATGAAATATCTCTCCGGGATTGCAATAAGATTCCGAATAAGAACAGGGACATGCTCCAGAGCGTAAAAAAAATGCAAAAAGCCGGATTCCAGGTTTCAGCCGGATTTATTGTAGGTTTCGACAACGATTCTCCAACCATTTTTCAAAGGCAAATTGATTTTATCCAGCAAAGCGGAATTGTAACTGCAATGGTAGGTCTATTAAATGCACCAAAAAACACAAGGTTATACCAGCGACTTAAAGCAGAAAACAGATTAACAACCGAACCAACGGGGAACAACACGGACTCTTCAATGAATTTTATCCCCAAAATGAACTACAAAGAACTATTGGAAGGGTATAAAAAAATAATTCAGAATATCTATACAACCAGGCCTTACTATAAAAGATTACGACAGGCGTTATTAAATTATAATCGTATTCTTTATAGCAAGCAGAAAAGAATTAATCTTTCACTTCTCAGAGCTTTCTTTAAATCAGTTTTTATTATTGGTATTCTGGATAAAGGCAGGTGGTCATACTGGAAATTACTCATATGGACACTTTTCAATCGCCCTGGATCAATAATCGACGCAATCACCTATGCCGTTTACGGCTATCATTTTAGAACGGTTTACGGCCTAAGGAACTTAAAGAGATGAAAGAGATTGATAAGTTGGTGAAAAAAATAATTGAATAGGTCTATGAGGAAAGATATTTGGATGAAATTTAAGTAATGACGGTTTTATATAAAAAATCCGAATTCTATAAACTATGGTTTAAATAAGAACTATTAAGGTAGGAAGGAGTTCTCGAACAGGGAAGTTCATAAAAGTCAAAAAAGCACAAAAGGATAAAGCACATTCCCGGGTTGAGACAATTAAGGTGCCAGTTAAGAAAAGGAAATAGTCTATTAACCAGGTAAAAAGGTGTTCGGGTTGCTCTCTTTATGTTGTATTGCAGAAACCATTGACTGAAGATTCAACAATAATATAGTCTTTTGGTACGGAATTTGTAAGTTTTTGACTGTTAGCCTTAAACTTAATCTGCCGGAAAAATGAGATCAATCAATCCATCATTTCTTCTGTTATTTGTGCTTTCTGCAACTTTGGCTACCGTAGGATGTAAAAAGACAGAAATCGTCGATCCTGATAAGAATCCTGAAGAAGAACCCTTTGAATTGCCATACGGAAACAGCTTGCTGAGTATGGAATTTGTTTCATCAGCTATTCCCGGAGGATCATCTGTCAGGGATATGCATTTCTTTAATGAATCAACCGGCGTTGTCATAACTTATGACGGGAGGATTTACAAGACGGCGGATAAAGGAGTTTCCTGGTCTTTATGTTATTCAAATACATCTAACAGCCAGCCTTTAGTTCAAATTTTATTTATTAACCAAGATATCGGTTATGTTGTTGGTGGTGACTACTTTAGTGGTCAGGATTTCGCTTCAGGTGGGGTGATTTTAAAAACCATAGATGGTGGAGACACATGGATAAGTGTTTTTCAAATTGCAGGATTAATTAATTGCAATTCAATTGCCGCAAACAATAATGGCAGTTTATTTGTAATTGGGAAAAGTGCTTACGGCAAATCGGATAAATTATTTAAAAGTAGTGATGGTGGAATTAAGTGGGAAACATTTGATTATGCGAACTTTCAATTATCAAAAATTACATTCACCGGCAATTTTGGTTTTTGCACAGGAGGTGCACATCCTGGGAATGGTAAAATTTACAGGAGTATTGACAATGGAGAAACATGGAATGAAACGAAAAGTTTTATAAATACAGACTGGACCTGGGACATTGCATTTAAAGACAGTATTGGATTTTGCATCGGCAACAATCAATCGATTTATAAAACAACTGATTACGGCGTAACCTGGACACTGGTACATTCCGGCACTTCATATAAGATCAACCTGCTGACTTCCAGCTCCTGTCTTATCTGGGGCGGAGGAGGCTGGTCGGGGGGTGATTTCGGACATGAAACAGGTGCAATAAGACAAACGACAAACGGGGGAACAGACTGGACTGACCATCAATTCAAAAAAGATATTGGAGCATTGAGATGCTCAAGTTTCTATTCAACCACTGAAGGTTATGTTGTAGCAGGATGTTATCTTATAAAGGTTACAGTGAAGTAATCTCCCCTGACAAATATTTCTTCATACGATTAACAAAGCTTGTAACCAGGTCCAAAGGTGTTCGGGTTGCTCTCTTTATGTTGTAAGTCAGAAAGCATAGGTTTAAGGCATGCAACATAAATCAAAACCCTCACTGTTGATGACTGCTCACTTTAGTCCGGAATAGACTGCTCACTTTAAATCGGACAAGGGTGCTCAATATCACCGGATTTTACACCCTCGCTTAAGCAAGCTTAGTTCGGGATTTTCAAACTCGGAGGAAACCCCCGGTCCCGGGATTACCTCCTCTCTTCGTTCGTCGGTGATCCCTCGCGGAAGATCTTCAAAGGCATCAGAT
>CAZLCF010000337.1:0-3005 GCA_964557905.1 uncultured Rikenellaceae bacterium
ACATCCGATTTGCTGAGAAGGTTCATTATTGTGGATTTCCCGACATTGGTATAGCCAACCAGTGCAACCCTGACCATTTTCCCGCGGTTTTTACGCTGGGTTGCCATCTGCACATCAATTTTTTTCAAATGCTCTTTCAGAAGTGCGATCTTGTCCCTGATGATCCTTCGGTCGGTTTCTATTTCAGTCTCGCCGGGACCTCTCAGCCCGATACCTCCTCTTTGTCTTTCAAGGTGAGTCCACATACCTGCAAGGCGGGGAAGTAAATACTGATACTGGGCAAGTTCCACCTGTGTCCTGGCATGTGAGGTCCGGGCACGTCCGGCAAAAATATCGAGAATGAGGTTTGTCCTGTCAAGTATCCTGCAGCCAAGTTCTTTTTCAATGTTCCTTAGCTGGCTGGGCGAAAGTTCATCATCAAAGATGGCAATGTCAACATCATTATCCTCAACATATTTTGCTATCTCCGTTACCTTACCCGATCCCACAAAAGTTCTTGGATTGGGAATATCAAGCTTCTGGATAAACCGTTTAACAGGAGTGGCACCGGCTGTCTCAGCAAGAAATGACAGCTCATCAATATAATCTTCTGTTCCGCGATCGTCCTGCCCGGGATAATTAATGCCAATAAGGATTGCTGTCTCTTTTTTCCGGCCTGTTTCAATCATTTAGTTAATGAGCCTCCTGTTTGATTGGATTGAACCCCGGATTGCCTGTTTAAGAGCCTCGGAACAGCGCAACACCATTTCTATATCTGATGGGAAAGGGACTGCCTTTACTTTAGTCCTTTCAAGCTGGGATGCACTGAGAGCTTCAATATCTCCAATGGCTCTAGCTGAAACAAATTCAAATGTGGACTGGGCTCCCATGGGATCTTTCTTAAGAAGATTCTTGGGATTCATCTGGATAATTTCAATATCGCCGTCAATCTGGCAGGCTTTGGTTTGCAACGTTGAGATGAGGGCACACTGAAGTGTTTTGTATTTCTTCACCTTAATATCGTTCCCCAGAGTATCTCTCATTACATTACCTTTTTTGTCAAGCTGGTAGGTAAATCCGTCTTCCACATCCCGCCTGACAACCGAGTCTCTTTCTTCTGTCCTGTCCGGACTTACTGCTATGTTCCTCACATTTACGTTAATAAAATAGTCGTAATTAACGTTTTCATCAAGATTCATGATATGGAATTCGACCCATTCGTTGTTCAGGGCCTGAAGGTCGACGGTAAGGAGATCTTCCTCGAATTCCTTCGGGAATACGATCATTGTTGTGTTCTGCAATGAAACGAATGCCCTGCTCGTTCCCAGGTATTTTGCCTCAAGGATCTTATTATCGATCCCCTCATAATCGCCCACATATTCCTTAGCCCTGATAAATTCCGCATATGCCTGCCGGTAAGAATCCTTAAGTCCGCTTTTCATCAGTTCCAGACCATGTCCATAGTAATAATCGGCTGATTTTCTCTTTGCATTTACCATCTCGGGCATATAATCAACATAAGGGAACTCGATTGACCTGTTCCCTATGCTCAGTGGCATGACGGTGCGGATAAGTGCCTGCCTGTCGCTCAGCCTTTTATTTATAAGATATATCTCATCCCAGTTCTGGGGCCTCCCTTCCATTTTTAGAAACCTTATTCTTTCATTATCTTGCTCTGTCACTACCTTGAATGAGCGTTCAAGTATCTCTATTTGTTTTACATTATCAGGATTCTTGCGCAATTCCTTTACTGCCGTTGCTATAGCTGCATCATAATTTCCTCTTTGAAGCTGCTTTTTTGACGATCCGCAGCCTGAAAGGATTATAGTTAGTGTTAAGAATAAACCAATTATCTTTTTCATACTCTGATCATTTAATTACTCTTGTTAAAGATAAGAAATACATTGAAATAACAAAACTACACTTGTGTCCTTAAATAATAAAACTTAACCACATAGAATATCTGACTCTCACCGGTTGTCCTCTCTGAAGTCCCGGACTCCAGTTGGGTGATCCCTGAATTGCTTTTATTGCTTCGTTATCAATTAGCGGGTCGACCCCCTTGACAACTGTGACATTGCTTACAGATCCATTAGCTTCAACTATGAATGTAAGAAAAACTCTTCCCTGTATTTTCCTGTCGAGAGCTTCCTGCGGATAGTTGGTTCTTTTCTGTATGTACTCGCGGAATTTGTCGAGGCCTCCGCCTTTGAATGACGGCATAACTTCAACCAGGAAAAATGGTTCATCGGATCCATAACCTCCTTCTCCCTCGAACATCTCATCACCAAAACCTGTTCCGCTTACATCAGTCTGGGCTCCTTCTGAATGAGCAAGAATTTCATCCGTTGCAGCCGGAACATTTTCCAAATTAATGATGGTATCGACCACATCCGGAGGGACATATTTTACAATTTCCTGAATGGCATTTGATTTGGGAGGCGGAGGTGCGGTCGGAATAAAAAGTTCTTCCTTCGGAGGTTCCAGGTTCTCCATCTGGACCTGGACAAACCTTCCCCCTCCTGTTATTATATGGTTGGAATGCGGAGTGATGGCAAAAGGAATAATCACTGCAGAACATCCTATCAATGAGCTGATTATAATACCTGTAATTACAAATGATTTATATTTCTTCCGTAACTGGTAAGCGCCATATTCCTTGTTCCGTGACTCAAAGATCAAGTCATTAAAATCTGGTATGTTATTGTTATTAACCACAAAGGGACACGAAGGTTTCACAAAGTAACACAAAGGAGTCATGGTTTTTGTTCATAAATTCAATAATGGTGCCATTTATCTTCTATTCCGAAAAACCAAAAAAGGTTCCCTGTTATTTTAAATGACGTGCAAAATTACAAAATAGCCTCATACTGACAAAACATAATCAGTATCAGTACATGTTAAATATTATTTAAATTTTTCTTTACATTTGCGAAGTCTCAGCGGGGGTTTAGCTCAGTTGGCTAGAGCGTTTGACTGGCAGTCAAAAGGTCAGGGGTTCGATTCCCCTAATCTCCACCTTCGCC
>CAZLCF010000338.1:0-2970 GCA_964557905.1 uncultured Rikenellaceae bacterium
AGCGGCTTATTGCCGGAAGTGAAAAATCTGTCCGCTCCTTCCAACCCAATAAACCGGATATAAATTCAGAAAGAATCAGAAATCGCCGGTATCTGGTCATATCAGCCAGTGCAGTTACTATTATTGCTGTTGTCTCTTCATTTGTACTGAGAGCGGACCTTCCATCACCGGGAAGATCGCCAGCAATTACAGAAACAATGAAACCTACTGAATCACCTGTAATTTTGGCTGAAACAAGCAAGCTGGGTGATGTCAACTATCCCTTTTTCAGGGGTGAAGGAAGTCGAGGAATTGCAGGGGGCTCAGGTTTCCCAATAGAATGGAATGGAATTGAGGGTAAAAACATCAAGTGGAAAATTGCTGTTCCAAAACCCGGGAAAAACTCGCCCGTGATATGGGGAGACAAGCTTTTCCTTACAGGCGCGCAAGGTGGTGAACTTGAAATTTATTGCATTGATAAAAACAGCGGGGACATCCTCTGGACCGGTTCAGGAACAGATTTCCAAGGAGCATCAAAAGATGTACCCGAATCAGACAGCGAAGCCGGAATGGCTGTCCCAACAGCTGCGGTCAGTGAAAACATAGTTTGCGCTATTTTCGGAAATGGCAATCTTGTTTGTTTTGACCACAATGGGAACCTTAAATGGGGGAAGAATATAGGTGTCCCTCTAACTACGTATGGGTATTCTGCATCACTTTTGATATACGACAAACTGTTGCTTGTCCAGTATGACAGCCAGAATAAAATCACCCTGTCAGGTTTTGACTTAACAACAGGGGAGCAAAAATGGGAAACACCACGATCCGGACGTCCTGTCAATTCCTCACCTGTGCTGGCAACTTTCAACGGCCAGCCGCAGTTATTGATAAACGGAAATCCTAATGTCTCATCCTATGATCCTGTTGACGGGAAAGAACTGTGGAGCCTTCCCGGAGTGTCAGGTGATGTGGCGCCGTCACTTGCTGTGAACAGTAAAATGGTTTTTGCAGCTACGGATTACTATAAAGTCATTGCATTGAAACCGGGCAAAAACGGATCTGTTGTATGGGAGGATAACACATTTACACCTGATGTATCAAGCCCGGTGGCAAATGATAAATACCTGTTTGTACCCACAGGTTACGGTGATGTAGCCTGCTATAACTGTGAAACCGGTGACACTCTATGGGCCCATTACTTTGAAGATCCATTTTATGCTTCACCTATCATAAGTGATAATAAGGTGTGGTTCCTGGACCGAAGCGGAACAATGCACATTGTTGAGGCAAGCAATAAATTACGGATTATCTCATCGTCACCTCTTGGGGAAAATACAGATTGCACGCCTGCATTCTCGGAAAAGAAAATCTATATCAGAGGGAAAGTCAATCTTTACTGCATTGCAGGAAACTGAAAAATATAAATGTTGATACTGTCAATCATAATACAGCTATCAGGAAATAGACACCAAATAAACAATACAGAAGGATTATCCGGCATATTAATTGCAGATCTTCATAGGTGAAATTGATTAGTCAAATATTACTTTTTCTTACCGTATCTGGTCAGATTCTTGGGCAAAGCGAAAGCTGGCCTGTTTTTCGCGGAAAAAGCGACCTTTCGGGAAGCACACGTAATGAACTTCCGGAATCACCAGTACTGTTATGGAATGTTAATACAAATGCCAGTACTAAATCATCTCCGGTATTCAGCGATGGCATTTTCTATTTTGGAAATGATAAAGGAACATTATATGCAGTCAGTGCTGAAGGGAAGGTTAAATGGAGGTTTGAGATCGGGAGCCCGGTTGAGGCTCCTCCCCTTGTATTTGGCGATAAAGTTTATGCAGGTTCTTCCGACGGTATATTGCGTGCTGTTAATAAATTAACAGGAAAGCTTGCATGGTCATATTCCACAGAAAACCAGATCGTAGGATCTGCAAATGTTTGGATATCAGGTAAGCAGGCTGGAATTATCTTTGGCAGTTATGATTACTATCTCCATTGTGTTGATCCCGTATCGGGCAAACTGTTATGGAAGCTGGAAACACAAAATTATGTCAATGGCACACCTGCAGTTTCAAACAATAAAATAATCTTTGGCGGATGTGACGGAATAATGAGAGTTGTCGATCCAAGAACAGGAACTGAAAGAGACACCTTTAATATTGGTGTCTATATTGCAGCCTCACCAGCGATTGTTGACGAAAGAGCATACCTTGGCGATTATGACGGCACATTCTATTGTCTTGATATGATAACCGGTAAAATTGCATGGAAAATACCCGCTGGTGCGGCATCAGGAGCAACACTGGGTATCCCTGCAGCAGGTAGTAACTCAGTGATTATAGGCAATGAAGATAAATACCTGTACTGTTATAACGCCACTGATGGAAGAATTGTATGGAAATTCAGAACAAATGGACGGATCACAGGCTCAGCTGTTGTAACGCCGACAAAAGTACTATTCGGAAGCATGGATGGGCATATTTATATTCTGAGACTGGCTAATGGTAAGAAGCTCTGGAGCTTCAACACGGGAGCTCCCATAAGCAGTTCGCCGGCAGTAACACAGGGAAGATTTTATTTTCTGACAGAAGACGGAAGATTGATTGCATTTGGTATAAAATAAAATATGAAAATCGTATATCTCATAACAGGTTCAGGCGGATCATTTTATTGTGCCAACTGCTACCGCGATATGCTCTACTTCAGAGCTATCAGGAAAGTACCGGGTATATCCGCAAAAGCCATCCCTCTGTATTTGCCGCCAGACAGGGAGATAACTACTGAAAACGATCTGGACAGCCATGTATTCTTTGGAGCAATCTCGTTGTACCTGAGGGAAAAGGTTAAAATATTCAGGAACATGCCGGTCTTCCTTGAGAAATTCTTTGATCTTAAGCCATTCTTAAAGCTGGCAGCACGCATGGCAGGTACGACCCGCACGGAAGGACTTGAGGATCTGACACTTAATATGATTGAAGGTGA
>CAZLCF010000339.1:0-2966 GCA_964557905.1 uncultured Rikenellaceae bacterium
AATGCTGGTTCTTGTAAGCAATTGATGTTATTCGACTTATAACCGGACAGTAGTGGGGAGTATTATAAGTTGAAGATTTTATAGTTGAGTGGTCATGCGATTATTCGGTTACTTAGGCGTAGCTGTTCGACAATATGTCTAACTTAATCGTCCGGTTCCGACCGGCTGGTCGGATGGTCGGTCTATATTGAGATATTTTTCGATTTTTATGCCATCCTTGAGCTTGAATCTGTTTCTCATATCGTTATCTATGGCCCTTTCAAATAAGTCAGCCTTTATGAGTATCTGGTGCATCTGGTTCTTTACGGTATTCGCAGATTTGCCTAACATGCTGCCAACATCCCTGTATGAAAGAGCCATATCCTGATGATTAAAAAATACCGAGAGAATCCTTTTTTCCTGATTGCTGAACTTATTGATATCGAATTTACAACTGTGAATCCCATTCGGTTGGACTGGTTTGGCCGTCCAGTCTGGTCGCTGTGTCGGACTGGTCTGTCTTAATGACAGACTCATCGGCTGATTAGTCAGGATATCCTCGAGATTTGTGAGTTTTTGGCTGTGCTCTTTTAAAAGGGCTGAATTTTCATCAATATCCTTTTGATGTTTTTGTAAAATTTCGTTTATTGAGCCAATCTGGCATTGAATGCCGACAATCTGCTGCCCTAAAATATTAGGTCCCTTTGATTTTCTTCTTTTGATTGATCTTCTCTTCCTTCTGATAAAAAAGTCAAGTAGTCCCATTTTAAGATTTAGTATATCCTTACATCGCTGCCGAGATAAAAAAATTGCAAAGATAATTTATTAAGCTCTTTTTGGAATTCGCATTTCTTATCCCTGCCGAGTTTTATTGTTTTATCCTTCAAAAGCATACTCGTTCTTGCCCAAAGCATCTGAAAGGCTGCCTGCTTGTCTGTGAGCTGCTGAAAAGTATCATCCTGTAAAAATACCGTTAATGATGGATTTGAGTTTTTTTCAAAGACCTTCAGTTTATGCCATTCCAGAATAGCCTTTGCATCCTCAAGGATATCTTTAAGTTGCGACAATTGTGTTACTAACCGCTGCTCTTGATTCATGAAAAGATAAATCTGCAAGACTATAAAAATGTTTCGACTACATATACATATCATCCCCGTTGTCGAGGTCTCGCCAGGAAATGCTGTCGGGGTCGTAATCATTGTGGTTGTCGTCATCGTCACTTGCATACTCATGCAAATGATCCAGGATTCTATTGACAACCCTTCTTATGGCCCTTGTGTTTTCACATATCTCTTCAAGACTTTGAATAGTCTTTTCATCTTTTTGTATATCTTCTTTTGATGTCATTTCAGAATGATAACGTACCTGGAGTATTTAAGTCTTGTTATAGTTGAATATGTCGGATTCAGAAATATATTTCGCAGAACTCAAAAAATGAGGACTCGCAATCAATATACTAACCTTGAATTTTAGGCGAATTAACGCGAAATATGTCGGTCGGATTCAATGTCCTATTTCTGAAAAAGGCAATTTGACATAGCTACCGCTAAGAGGTGATAGAACCGCAGCCAGAAAAAGTCGGCTGCGGTGGAAAAGGGAGAGAAATCACCTCCCATAACCCACAGTTAGTTCTGAAGACAGCAGGTTCATCTGGATGTCGTAATCTATAGGCAATTTTCACAAATATTTGGTGATAGGGACAGTTGGCTTAGGCAGGCTATGGCAAGGACCAATTTGCCTTGACTTTTTCCATTACAGAGGCGGGTATGGTGCTGGTAGGCGAGAAGACACGTTGAGCGTGCTTGACTAAACTGCGTGGAAGACTGGTTGCGATGCCGGACTCCTCCAAGGCCATCTTTGTGGAGAACATATCAGCCACAGAGAAAGTGGGATCATCGCCATTTTGAAGCTGATGCTCATACCATCTTTGTATTGCGTCCAGTGCCTGTTGTTCGGAGTGCCGGATAATCTTGAAACCTATGTGGTATATCTCTTCGGCCAGTACACATTTGCTGTCAAAACCCTGGTTGTATAGCGTAATCTTGATTCGTCCGGTATCTCTGTCAATGGAAGCAGAGCCGCGGATGACTGCCCGTTTGCCTTGTTTTTTTAGTTCCGTATACCATTTCTCTCCTCGGGACTGGACAGCAATGTCTATGGAGGCAACAGGTGAATTGTCATCTAATACCAGTATGGTATTTCCAACCAGCCAATCGGTTTTCTGCATCCGTTCTATCATTGGGGCAAGAGGCTCTGTTTGCATTGATTGGCCAATCACAGGCATTCTTGGATGTCCATCCATCTGGTCCAGTCGTGCTTTTTCCTCTTCCCACGAAGGCCAGACCTTGTCAATCTTCGGTATGCTCTGTACGTTGTAGCCGGGTGGATAGCCAAGAGCTTTTTCAAACTCTCCGGCGTAAGCGGCTTCTGCTTCAGCTCGCGTCTTGAAACTGCCAATGAAATGGTGTTTTCTGTCGACCACAATCTGAGCGTGCCAATGGTCTTTGGCCTTAGGGCGATTGTCCTTCAGGATCTTTGATGCTAATTCAACGTCGTTCTTCTTGATGTTTCTCCATAGCCTGGCTGCAATTCTCTCAGCGGTAGCCCTATCTTTGGTGGCCAGTCCCTGGCTTCTTGTTCTCCTGAGTATCTCTGCTGCCCGCGGAGGATCCTGTTTCCTTATGTTCATCCATTTGCTGTAAGCAATTTTTTCGGCAACAACTCTATCTTTGACTGAGAAATTCTCGCCTTTTGGCACCAGACGCTGCCGCTTCAATAATCCCAGTATTATCCAGTAATACCGGCTACCGTCTTTGAAGATTGTCCCCGGAAACTTTGGTTTGCTTTTGGGATCAATCAGTGGACGAGGCTTCATCTTGTCAGCAACTATCCAGTAATAGCGGCCATTGTTGAGGTAAATCGTACCCGGTATCGAATGGCATGAAGATAAGCGATAGGATTTTATAAGTCAAGGTCTTGACATAGAG
>CAZLCF010000340.1:0-2966 GCA_964557905.1 uncultured Rikenellaceae bacterium
ATAGTACTGGAAACAGGAAAACTCGCCAGACAGGCTGACGGGGCTGTCCTGTTAAAAATGGGAAAAACAATGCTGCTGGCAACGGTTGTCGCAGCTAAAGAGGCAAAGGAAGATACTGACTTCATGCCACTTTCGGTGGAATATAAAGAAAAGTACGCATCCTCAGGAAGGATACCGGGAGGTTTTCTGAAAAGGGAATCCAGGCCATCTGATTATGAGATTCTCATATCAAGACTTGTCGACAGGGCGTTACGTCCTCTCTTCCCGGAAGATTTCCACGCGGAAACATTTGTTACTATCAATCTTATTTCAGCCGACACTGATATTATTCCTGATGCACTTGCAGGTCTGGCTGCATCAGCTGCCCTGACCATTTCGGATATTCCCTTCAGCGGACCTATTTCAGAAGTAAGGGTGGCAAGGATAAACAAGCAGTTCATTGTCAATCCGACAGCCACTCAGCTTAAGGAGGCTGATATGGACCTGATGGTGGGTGCAACATATGATAATATTCTTATGGTCGAAGGTGAAATGAAAGAGGTCTCGGAAGCAGAAATGCTTGAAGCTCTCAGAATTGCTCATGAAACCATTAAAATTCATTGCAAGGCGCAGATGGAGTTTGCAAGTGAAACAGGAGCTCCTGCAAAACGGGAATATTGTCATGAAGTTAATGATGAAGACCTGAAGAAGAAAGTATGGGATGAAACTTATGACAAATGTTACCAGGCTGCAAAATCATCCACTGCAGACAAGCATAAAAGACAAGATGCTTTTGAAGCTGTAATTACGGAATTCCTTGCACAATATACTGAAGAAGATGAGATTGATGAGGTTCTTGTCAGAAGATACTACCACGATGTGCTCAAGGAAGCTGCAAGGCGTATGGTTCTTGATGAACAGACCAGGCTCGACGGAAGAAAACCGGCTGAGATACGTCCAATAGTATGTGAAATAGATCCTCTTCCCGCTACCCATGGATCAGCTTTGTTCACCAGGGGAGAGACGCAGTCTCTTACCACTGTAACACTGGGGACCAAACTTGATGAAAAGATCATTGATGATGTTCTGAATCAGGGTACTGAGAAATTTACCCTTCACTATAATTTTCCGCCTTTTGCGACGGGTGAGGCCAAACCTGCCAGGGGAATAAGCAGAAGAGAAATAGGACACGGGAACCTTGCACACAGGGCTCTAAGGAATATGATGCCTCCTGATGAAGAAAATCCTTATGCCATTAGAGTAGTATCAGATATTCTTGAATCAAACGGCTCATCGTCAATGGCCACAGTATGTGCAGGAACGCTTGCTCTTATGGATGCCGGAATCCAGATCCGCAAACCGGTATCTGGCATTGCGATGGGACTCATAACAGACAAGGATACAAAGAAATATGCGATCCTGTCAGATATACTGGGTGATGAGGATCATCTTGGGGATATGGATTTCAAGGTGGCAGGTACCCGCGATGGCATAACCGCAACACAGATGGATATAAAAGTGGAAGGTCTCTCCTTTGAGATCCTTGCACAAGCCCTGGAACAGGCAAAAATCGGAAGAATGCATATTCTTGATATAATGAACAATCTTATTTCGGAGCCTCGTCCGGAACTGAAACCCCATGCCCCGAGAATCGAAATGCTTTCGATACCAAAAGATATGATAGGAGCGCTTATAGGTCCCGGTGGAAAAGTGATTCAGGAGATACAGCGTGTTACCGGAGCCACAATTATCGTTGAAGAAGTTGATGGACGCGGCGATGTTAATGTTTTCGGTGAAAACAAGGAGATCATTACCGCTGCAGTCGAATGGATCAAGAAGATCGTGACTGTTCCGGAAGTAGGACAGGTATACAAAGGAAAAGTAAAAACCATTGTTCAGTTCGGTGCATTTGTCGAAATACTGCCCAATAAAGATGGATTGTTGCATATTTCAGAAATTGACTGGAAGAAAGTAAAAACAGTCGGTGAGGTGCTGAAGGAAGGCGATGAAATTGAAGTCAAGCTAATTGATATCGATCCAAAGACTGGAAAGCTGAAACTCTCAAGAAAAGCCCTGCTTCCGCGTCCTCCCAAACAGGAGCATGAGGACAAAAAACCTGGGGATCAGAATAAATAGACATTCAGGATTGATTATTTTATTGCAGGGAAGTTATGTACAGCGTCCCTGTTTTTTTGTAATTCCCTTTTCAATTCCTAAATTTGATTATTAAACCGGAATTGTTTCAGAGGATGAAAATCAAGTACAATTATGTTGTAATAGAGGGTAATATCGGTGCGGGTAAAACCACCCTTGCGACCAGGATTTCAGAACAATTCAATGCCCGCCTTATACTGGAGCATTTTGCTGATAATCCTTTTCTTCCGAAGTTCTATGACAATCCGGAGAAATATTCTTTTCCCCTTGAATTGTCCTTCCTGGCCAGCCGTTATAAACAGCTTAAGGAAGAACTGGCACCGCAGGATCTGTTCAAGGCGTTTACAGTAGCAGATTATTACTTTATGAAGTCGCTGGTTTTTGCTTCCTCTACACTGCAGGGAGATGAGTATAACCTCTACAGAACTATCTTTTATATCATTTATGGCTCCCTGCCAAAGCCCGATATATTTGTTTATCTTCATCTAAGTCCTGAAAAACTGCTTTATAACATTGAAAAACGGGGCAGGGATTATGAAAAAACAATAACCAGGGAGTATCTTCAGAAGATCCAGGACAGCTATTTCACATTTTTCCGGCAGAATCCTGAAAACAAGTATCTTGTTATTGATATTAATGGAATAGATTTCGTGGCAAATGAAAATCACTATAAAAAAATTGTTGATACGATCTTTAGTAAAGACCATTCTACAGGGCTTAATATGGTGATTTTATAAATATTTTGAATAATTTGACAGATACTTGGACTATTTTTTTTAGATTTGTATTTAAATTTGTATATTGTTCAATTAATGTGCAATAAAACCGATCAT
>CAZLCF010000341.1:0-2961 GCA_964557905.1 uncultured Rikenellaceae bacterium
TCATTTTCAGTTTGAGAAAAGCAGGTTATGAGGGATTTCTGATCGGTGAGAAATTCATGAAAAATTGTGACCCTGTAAACTCTTTCGCCGGATTTATTAAATCACTGAAAGGAGATTATGCTGAAAATTAAGGTCTGTGGTTTACGCGACGTTAAGAACGTGAAAAGTGTGATAAAAGCCACCCCTGATATAATGGGTTTTATCTTCTATCCGGGATCGTACCGTTATATAGGGGAAAATCCGGAAACGATCCTTTTCAGTCAGATCCCTCCAGAAATAATAAAAACAGGAGTATTTGTAAATGAAGATGCCTCAGATGTTTATAAAATAATCAACCGGTTCAGTCTTAATGCAGTACAGTTTCATGGATTGGAATCAACAGATTATTGCAGGCAATTCAGGAAAGATGGATTTATAACAATAAAAACTTTCGGGATTGAAGCAGGTTTCGATTTCAACAGGCTTATACCATACATGGATGATTGTGATTATTTCCTTTTTGACACAAAAACCGGAGGTTTTGGAGGAAGCGGTAAAAAGTTCGACTGGAGCATCCTTGACGATTATAGATTTGATAAGCCTTTCTTTCTCAGCGGTGGCATATGTTTTGATGATATTCAGGAGATTAAAAACCTCAGGCATAATGAGCTTTATGCAATTGATATCAACAGCAGCTTTGAATTTTCTCCCGGTATTAAAAATACTGCATTGATAAAACTGTTCATTGATGAAATAAGAAAAAGCGTATGAAATACAAGGTAAATAGAAAAGGATACTATGGTGAATTCGGGGGAGCTTATATTCCGGAACTGATGTATCCGAATATCAGGGATCTTAGGGAAAACTATCTCAAAATCCTTAATGATAAGGATTTCAAGATAAGATATACATCACTCCTGAAGGATTTCGCAGGAAGACCATCTCCTCTCTATTTTGCTGAACGCCTGTCATCTTTTCACCGGACTAATATTTACCTGAAACGCGAGGATCTGAACCATACCGGGGCCCATAAAATAAATAACACGATCGGACAGATCCTTATAGCAGAGAAGCTTGGTAAAACGAGGATCATTGCCGAAACAGGGGCCGGTCAGCATGGAGTGGCAACAGCAACCGTATGTGCACTTATGGGATTAAAGTGTACCGTTTACATGGGAAAGCTTGATGTTGACAGGCAGGCACCAAATGTGCTGAGAATGAAAATGCTTGGGACTGAGGTTATCCCGGTACTGAGCGGCAATATGACCCTCAAGGATGCAACCAACGAAGCCATGCGAGACTGGATAAATAATCCTGCCGATACATATTATATAATCGGTTCGGTGGTGGGACCTCACCCTTACCCTGATCTGGTTGCAAGGCTGCAGTCGGTTATCAGCAGCGAGCTAAAATGGCAACTAAAGGAGAAAACCGGGCAACCGGACCCCGATTACATTCTTGCATGTGTCGGTGGCGGAAGCAACGCTGCCGGATCATTCTATCATTACCTTGATAAGGAAGAAGTCAAACTGGTTGCCGTTGAAGCAGCCGGAAAGGGAACTGACACAAATGAATCGGCAGCCACAACAGTATTAGGTCGTCCGGGTGTTATCCATGGCAGTAAAACCATACTAATGCAAAATAATGATGGACAGATCACAGAGCCGTATTCAATCTCTGCCGGTCTTGACTATCCGGGTATCGGTCCGCTGCTGGCTTATCTTAATAAAAGCGGACGGGTGATTTTTAAAAACATAACTGACAATGAGGCGCTGGAAGCAGCATTCAGACTGACACGCCTGGAAGGAATAATTCCGGCGCTTGAACCTGCCCATGCTCTGGCTGCCCTTGAAAAAATAAAATTCAGAAAAGACGATATTGTGGTAGTGACTCTTTCAGGCAGAGGAGATAAGGATATGGCAGCTTATATTAATTATATGGAAGAACAGGATTCCGGAAGAAATAATAAAAATAAAAGAATGACAAGATGAACCGCATTGACGAGCTTTTCATAAAGAAGGAGAAACAAATCCTTTCAGTCTATTTTACTGCAGGTTATCCATTCAGGGATTCGACAGTTGAAATATTGAAAGGGCTTGTCCTGGCAGGCGCCGACATGATTGAAATCGGTGTGCCTTTTTCGGATCCGATGGCCGACGGATCCATTATTCAAAACAGCAATAAGATAGCACTCAAGAACGGGATGAGCCTGAAACTGCTTTTCAGGCAGCTCAGTGATTTCAGGAAGACAGTAGATACTCCTCTGATAATCATGAGTTACTGTAATCCGGTTCTGAGTTTTGGTATGGGAAATTTTTGTAAGTCCTGCGATGAGACCGGTATTGACGGAGTAATTATCCCGGATCTTCCTCCTGAAATATATCTGGAAGAATATAAACCACTTTATCAGCGTTACGGATTAAAAAATATCCTGATGATCTCACCTCAGACTGATGATAATCGTATTATGGAAATTGACAGACTTAGCACAGGTTTTATATATATGGTATCATCTTCTTCAATCACAGGAGTGAAAAGAAGTTTTTCAAAGGAACAGCTCGAATATTTCTCACGGGTAAAAAAAATGAAATTAAAAAATCCTGTCATGATAGGATTCGGAATTTCCATGCCTGAAACCTTTATTATTGCCTGCAACTATGCAAGAGGAGCAATCATCGGAAGTGCATTTGTAAAAATGCTGGGAGAAAAAGGGACAGGCAATTATGCAATCAGGAATTTTATAAAAACATTAAAGGAGCATAAGAACCAGAGATCCTGTTTGTAAGTATATTAATCTGATATAATTCACTTTTTACCCTTGCAGCTCCTCAATACATTATATTTCAGTGAACATGTTGGTACTCAGATATTTTTCCCCCCTGTCAGGGAATATTACTACTATTATTCCCGATTTTATTTTTTTTGCTGTTTCTGTTGCAGCATACATGGCTGCTCCGCTGCTCATTCCGACAAAAATCCCTT
>CAZLCF010000342.1:0-2956 GCA_964557905.1 uncultured Rikenellaceae bacterium
TGATTTTTTCCGTCAGAAGATAAATTCCCTGGTATTCATTATTCACAACAACCTCGCAATACCTTGATCTGGGTGCATAATGTCCCATTTCCCTGAAGATCTCAAAAGCAAGAAAATTACGCAGAAAGGTTTTGTCGTTGTAATTGGCCAGTAATATCCAGTCATTCTCTGAAGGCAGGCCCAGGATCGATGTATCAAGGTTATTGCCGGCGAGATCACGTGTTTCTATACCATAAGGTTTCTGAGGAAGAGCGGCTGAATATCTGCCTCTGATCTCAATCCCTGTTTTACCCGAATAGATATTGCCGGGATCAGTGATATAATTTAATGATGTACCTCCGTTATGAATGATCTTCATATCGGCAGTGATTTTTGGTTCATCCATAATTGTCTCTCCAGGCTGGGTATTAATGATAACTATTGGCAGATCGGATGAAGTGAATTCCAAAGGGGGAACGAACCAGGAAGGTACCGGCCTGTAATCATTTGATGTATTATTAATACCAAATGACAGAAACACATTTGATGTCATATCGGAGGAAGTGGAAGAACTGTTATGCACCTGAACTGCCAATATGTTCTCCCCCTGTAATAAACAGATATTCAATTTATTTTTATTAATAAGAAATAATTCCGGTTGTCCTCCGCGATACATTGTTGCTTCGTGATCATTGCCGGTCTGATCGTAAGCCGGATTTACACCTGAGATACCTACGCGCGCTATCTCAACATTATTCAGATATGCAACAAAAGCATCATCATAATCCATATTCAGCAGTGCACAGGTTATTGCTCCGGTATCAGTAACATTGAATTTCCTTATTAAATAGACTGATGTACAAAACGGAATAACTGTATTATCATCATCATCGCCATATCCGAAGCCACCCGGTCCCTGTGACCATGCTTCGTCATCAAATGATAAAAGCTTCCAGGAGGAATCCGGCTCGGAGGATCCGATAAAGTATTTCCAGGTATCATTATTGTAAATAACAGTTTCCCAATGATTTACGTTTTGCGCTGCAATGTTATTCAGCAACCAGGGAAGAAGCAGGACCGGGAGATAAAATCTAATTTTCATCATGCAGCTCAAAATTATAATATTATAGATATATTTTATTATTTCAAATTCCGGAGTTCACAAGTAATAAATTTTGTTCGTGGTCTCCAATTTCTTAATTTTAAGTCCCAAACAAAGTCAGTCAATGCAACCCAGTATATCCGATATCCGGAAATCGCTGAATAAAGCTTTCCTGAAAGCCAGACCGAACCGTTCACAGATTGAAGCTTTCAAGAAAAACGTTATCTCTCTTATTGACAATATTAATGAACAGGAATCGGAAGAATTCCATAAAAACCTTCTCTCGGAATTTTTGAAGCAAACATATTATTCTCCGGGCCATTTTATAAATACCAAAGGCCGCGCCGACCTGGTTATCCATACCGGGAAAGATTCTTCAACTCCTGTGGGAGTGCTTTTCGAACTCAAAAAGCCCGGCAGCAGATCTGAAATGCCTGAAAAGGATAACCTTAGCTCAAAAGCATTCAGTGAGCTGATACTCTATTACCTGCGAGAGAGATTCAAGGAGAAGAACATAAATATTAAGCACCTGGTCATTACAAATATTTATGAATGGTTCATATTCTCATCAAATGATTTTGAGAAGGTTTTTGCAAACAGCAAGGCCCTTCAAAAGAATTTTGATGATTTTGAAAATAACCGCCTCGCCGGCAATACCACTGATTTCTTTTATAAAAGTGTTGTAGAACAGTTTGTAAATGAGACCGATGCAACTCTTGATGTTACACATTTCGATGTAAGGAAGTACGAGGAGATTATAAGGAATACCGACAGTCATGACGATAACAAGCTTATTGCTCTTTATAAGATATTCTCTCCGGAACACCTCCTTAAGCTTTCATTCTCAAACGACAGCAACTCGCTCGACAGATCATTCTATTCAGAGCTGCTTCACATTATCGGGCTGGAGGAGACAAAAGAGGGAAGCAAAAAGTTGATAGGAAGGAAAAAAGAAGGGAAAAGAGACCAGGGCTCACTGATAGAAAACGCCATTAACATCCTGAAACACGAAGATTGCCTGGCAGGACTGACTAAACGGTCTGACTACGGGACCACAGCTGATGAGCAGCTCTATAATGCAGCGCTGGAACTCTCTCTGACCTGGATAAACCGGATCCTTTTCATGAAGCTTCTCGAGAGCCAGCTTGTGAAATACAACAGCGGCGACAGATCATTCAGGTTCCTGAACAGTGAGATAATTGCCGATTACGATGAGCTTAACCGGCTCTTCTTCCAGGTGCTGGCAGTCAAAGAGGAGGAGAGGGGAACCGGAGTGAAGCAGAAATATTTAAAAGTACCGTTCCTGAACAGCTCTCTTTTCGAACCATCGGAGCTTGAGCACCATACCATCAGGATCAGCAGCCTCGAAGATAACCTTGCCATCCCTCTCCCGGGGAACACCGTGCTGAAAAACAGTACAGGCAAAAAGCTCACGGGCGGGATGAGCACCCTGGAATACCTGTTCGGATTCCTTGATGCCTACGACTTCTCCGGCGAAGGATCGGAAGAGATACAGGAAGAGAACAAAACACTTATTAACGCTTCGGTTCTTGGACTGATCTTCGAAAAGATAAACGGCTACAAGGACGGCTCATTCTTTACACCCGGTTTCATCACGATGTACATGTGCCATGAGACAATAACAAGGGCAGTGGTGCAGAAATTCAACGAGGCAAAAGGCTGGAGCTGTGAAACAATTAACAATGTTTACAATAAGATAACCGATATAAAGGAAGCAAACAGGATAGTCAATTCGCTGAAGATCTGCGACCCTGCGGTGGGCTCGGGACACTTCCTGGTATCGGCTCTGAATGAGATAATTGCAATTAAATCGGAGCTCGGCATCCTGGCCGACAGGGAAGATAAAAGACTGAA
>CAZLCF010000343.1:0-2951 GCA_964557905.1 uncultured Rikenellaceae bacterium
GTTTTCAGACCAGGTTACCAGAAAATAACCGGCCCTACAGTCGTCGGGAAAATCAATCTTCCTGTGGAAGAAAAGAAAAAGCCGATTCCTTATCAGCCGGTAAAACTGAATGGTGATACCGACTTCAGGAGGAAGAAAAGAAGAAAAAGGATCACCAAGGAAAAAGATCAGGTTTCAGTTGTCAAGCCTGACCTGGTTGAAAAAAAGGAAAAAACCGGTAAGAAAATCCTGAAGAAAAGACCTGTCAGGGTTGAGGTTGATGAGGAGGAAGTTCAGAAGCAGATTAAAGAAACCCTTGCAAGGCTCACCACAAAAGGGAAATCAAAGGGTTCAAGATACCGCAGGGAAAAAAGGGATGCAATAAGTCAGAAGCATCGCGAGGACGAGGACAGGATTGAACAGGAAAAGAATATTCTCAAGGTCACGGAATTTGTGTCAGTTAATGAGCTGTCGATTATGATGAATATTCCGGTTACAGACATTATTTCTACCTGTATGAACCTCGGGCTTTTCGTTTCAATAAACCAGCGTCTTGATGCTGAAACCATGGCTCTTCTTGCCGATGAATTCGGTTTTAAGGTAGAGTTTGTGAGTGCTGAGCTGCAGGAAGCTGTCAGGGAATCTGATGATGATGATGAAGACCTTAAGCCCAGACCACCGATCGTGACTGTAATGGGGCATGTTGATCATGGTAAAACAAAATTACTCGATTATATCCGGCGTACCAATGTGATTGCAGGAGAGGCAGGAGGAATTACCCAGCATATAGGAGCTTACGCAGTACAGCTTGATGACGGGCGCCAGATAACATTTCTTGATACACCCGGACATGAGGCATTTACTGCAATGCGTGCCCGTGGAGCACAGATCACCGACATAGCTATCATTGTTGTGGCCGCTGACGATGGTGTAATGCCTCAGACAGTTGAAGCCATCAACCACGCCTCAGCTGCAGGAGTGCCTATCGTATTCGCGATCAACAAGATTGACAAGCCTACCGCAAATCCCGATAAGATCAAAGAGGCTCTTGCCAATATGAACTACCTGGTTGAGGACTGGGGAGGCAAATACCAGTCGCAGGAGATATCCGCAAAGACGGGACTCAATATTGAGCTCCTTCTTGAAAAGGTCCTGCTCGAAGCTGAAATGCTTGAGCTCAGGGCTAATCCCGATAAGCCGGCAATCGGTACAGTCGTTGAATCATCCCTTGATAAGGGAAGAGGGTTCACGGCAACTGTTCTTGTAAAAGCAGGGACGCTCAGGGTCGGTGATATACTGCTGGCTGGCAGCTGCTTCGGACATATAAAGGCGATGTACAATGAAAGAGGCCATAAGGTTACAGAAGTCGGTCCGGCAACACCTGCTCTTATTCTCGGACTTAACGGCGCACCCCAGGCAGGCGATAAATTCAATGTCATGGATAGTGACAGGGAGGCAAAGGATATCGCCACAAAGAGGGCTCAGCTCCAGAGAGAACAGGGATTGCGTACACAGAAACATATTACTCTTGACGAAATAGGTAGAAGGATTGCCATCGGCAATTTCCAGGAGCTTAATATCATTGTAAAAGGTGATGTTGACGGATCAGTTGAAGCACTCAGCGATTCGCTTATCAAGCTGTCAACACCCGAAATACAGCTGAATATCATTCATAAGGCTGTGGGGCAGATATCTGAATCAGATATACTGCTTGCTGCAGCATCCAACGCAATTATTGTGGGATTCCAGGTCCGTCCTTCGCTTGCTGCACGGAAGCTTGCCGAGAAGGAAGAGATCGATGTCCGTCTATATTCCATTATATATGATGCCATAGAGGAAATCAAATCTGCTATGGAAGGGATGTTATCTCCTGAGGTTAAAGAAGAGATCGTCGCTACCCTGGAAATACGAGATATCTTCAAAGTTACGAAAGTCGGTACAGTTGCCGGATGTTATGTCAAGGAAGGAAAGATAACCAGAAGTACCAAAGTACGTATCATACGCGATGGTATTGTCATTTATACCGGGGAACTCGGATCGCTTAAACGCTTCAAGGATGATGTGAAGGAAGTTGTAGGCGGATACGAATGCGGACTTAACATTCAGAATTTCAACGATATAAAAATAGGTGACATTGTTGAAGGTTACCAGGAATTTGAAATAAAAAAGACTCTTTAAAGGGGTTGCTGTAATTTCCCGGTTATTTCGTAAACTGATCTTTCCCCGAGAGATGATTTCCATGATTTAACAATCCGGAATTCATATTTACTGAAGAATTCTGCATTGAACGTACCCTCAATTATTGTAGCCCGTGATATTGGGAATGACCCTAGGCAGTCGGTATAAATTGTGGTTCCGGCATCCAAAGCGTTTTCAATAATTTTCCTGAGAACCGTTATATCATTTCCTCTTATCTTAAATGCTGCCGGAGACCTTAAGATGTTCCGGGAATCCTCATTTCCTGTCTGGTAATAAATCATGTTTTTTAACAGCTGGGCATCATATCCAATTACATTAACATCCTGCTTTTGAATGGATTCATCGCACAGAAATTGCTCGGGAGCATGCGATTTATAATGGAGAGGTATCAATCCATATGAAATATTCCAGACTGCCAGTCCTGCTAAAACAATCGACAGAAATCTCTTACTGCTGGTTGTGAATACCGGCACCATGATAAAGACTAAAACCGGGATCATTACCATAAATTCGACATTGCCTTCAGACAACACCGCAAAAATGAAATTCATTAAAATTACCAGCAGTATTGTAAAAGCAAATCGGTGATTCTCTATATTCCGTTTAAGTGAAGGTAACCTGAACAGGGATATAATTACAGCAGAAGCAGAAATAACAGCTGGTATGATCAAAAGAATATTTGATTTGATAATATTCAGCATATATCCATGAACATGGATAAAACTCCTTACCAGGCTGACGACCGAGAGGAACAACACTTTGCCTGAGAGGCT
>CAZLCF010000344.1:0-2947 GCA_964557905.1 uncultured Rikenellaceae bacterium
ATTAAAATATAAAAATTATGAGGTAAAATGATATTAGTTTTATAGTTTTACTTTGTTTTTTGAATTTGTGATTGATTTAAAAAATTCTATAAACATATGAGAAAATTAATTTTTATCTCGGCTTTGTCAGCAATATGCATTCTTCCCCTGGCACAGGTGCCACAGGGTTTTAATTATCAGGCAGTTGCACATGCCAGTACAGGAGCACCGATAGCGAATACCACTCTCCAGGTTAAAGTAGATATCCTATCAGATACCCTGATCCCTGTAATTGTGTGGGAGGAGCTCCATTCGACTGTTAAAACCAATGCCAGTGGTGTCTTTAACCTTGTCATCGGTACAGGAACAAAACAATCAGGTTCAGCATCGACGTTTAGTGAAGTTGACTGGACCAAGCCTCCGTTGTTCATCAAAATACAGGTAAACTATCAGGGCTCATGGAAAAGCATGGGATCAGCAAAACTGTGGACAGTGCCTTATGCAATGGTTGCCGATGATCTGACGGGGAGTGTGAAGAAGCTATCGGTCACGGGAGAAACGAGCGATATGGAAGAAGCATTGTTTGAGGTCAGGAATAAAGAGGGGCAGACAGTTTTTGCAGTATATAATGAAGGAGTGAGGATATATGTTGATAATGGCGCAAAAGGAAAGGGAGGATTTGCAATCGGCGGATTTGGCAGTACAAAAGCTCAATCCAGGGACCTGCTTTTTGTTGATCCTGACAGCATAAGAGCTTATATAGACACAGATATAGAAAAGGGAGTAAAAGGAGGCTTTGCTATTGGCGGGTTCAGCAGCGCAAAAACCCAAATCCAGGATCTGCTGGTAGTCAGTCCTGACAGTATCAGGGCTTACATCGACACCAGCACAGGAAAGGGAGCAAAAGGAGGCTTTGCAATAGGCGGATTCGGTAATTCCAAAATCCCTTCTGAAGAATACCTGAGGGTGACCCGTGACAGTACAAGAGTATACCTGAACAATGAAACAAAAGGAACCAAGGGCGGATTTGCAATCGGCGGTTTCAGCAACTCGAAAAGCTTACCAAGCGGATATATGCTTGTTCACCCGGACAGCACAAGATTCTATGTTCGCGAGTCAGGTTCAGGAAGCTCATCCACATTCAATATTATCGGAATCAAGCTGGATAATACACTTACACAACTTATGACCGCCAGCACGGATACAGTTGGGATAGGCGGAGTACTGAACGTGCAGAACAATTTGACCGTTACAGGAAATATCAATATTGCAGGAGAGGTCAATTCGATTGTCCCTGAAGTTGTAACGATGGAACCATTTAACGAAACGGACACTTCAGCCATGGTAATGGGCGAAATTATAAGTGACGGAGGGAAACCCGTTATCACCAGCGGGATAGTTTGGAGCACTTCTCCGGGCCCAACCATTGATTTAACCACAAAGACAACTGACGGAACCTTATCGGGGCAGTTTACGAGTACGATGTCAGGCTTAACAGAATATACAACCTATTATGTAAAAGCTTATGCCACTAATGCAAACGGAACAGGTTATGGCAATGAAGTGACGGTTACAACTGTTGGTGTGGTTTTTGACATTGACGGAAACTGGTATATTGCCGGTGTTGGCGGAACCCAGATCTGGATGCTTCAGAACCTGAAGGTTACACACCTGAATGATGGCACTCCGATTCCCAACATAACTGATGATGCAACCTGGATGTCGCTTTCCACACCGGGATACGCATGGTATAACAATGACGCTGTTACATATGCCGACTATGGATTACTGTATAACTGGGCAACAGTCAATACGGGCACTCTGTGTCCAGCCGGGTGGCATGTTCCGTCAGAAGCAGAGTATACAACTGTGGTTGATTGGGCAGGAGGACCACTGGTAGCCGGTGGTTTATTCAAGGAAGCAGGCACTACACACTGGCTGGATCCGAATACTGGTGCATCAAATAATGATTTAGGTTTTGCCCTTCTGCCGGGTGGTTTACGCAGTTACATGGGGCCGTTCTCCGGAATAGGGGAGAGTGCTAACTTGTGGACCTCGACAAAAGTATCAGTTGATCCTTCATATGCAAGCATATACTACAACAGCGCCGAAGCCTTCATGCAAACAATGATGGAGGGGAGTGGTATGTCGATCCGCTGTGTAAAGGATTGAAATAAATAATAATCAGCTTATCCTGCCAATAACTTCTGTACCACCCCTGGAATGTAAATTAACTCCGTAAGAGGCTTCTCAACCTGATAATACAATATTCGATAGGTGAGGTACAGGAACCGATGAGGTGGGTATCTTTTCTGTATCGATTCAGAGGCTCCAAGGAAACAAAGTTATTTTGTTTTATGATTTATCACTGAGGATTTGTCCTTGATAGAATGAAGCTGTTTTCTTTGTTATTGTTCAGAGATGGTTCATCTCAGCATAATAATCTCAAGAACCACTGAAAACTAACCGTGCTAATTCCATCCACCAGGTCCTCTGTTAAAAGGGGACTTGGCTGGATGGTTTTAAATAAAGTTGCATTCGGATTAAACAAGGTATAACTTTGCATTAAGATACATATTCTGAGTAAGTTAAATATGATAAAATTTCACATGAAAAATATATTCAGAATTTCAGATTAAATTTAAAAAAGGAGTACAAAAATGCAACACAATAAATTAAAATTAAGAATAGTACTCTTTTTGGGCTTAGGATTGATAGGACCACAGGCATTCTATGTAAGAGCTTATGCCACCAATAGCGCAGTAATTACTTACGGAAATGAAATAATTTCTATAACAACAGCAACAGCGGCCCCTCTATCTGTAAGCATTGTTGCACAAACCAATGTTACATGTTCTGGCGCCTCCACAGGAAGTGTTACAGTAGCCGGTTCTGGTGGTGTAACTCCTTATGATTATAAGCTGAACATAGGATCGTACCAGTCATCGGGTACATTCGGAGCTTTAGC
>CAZLCF010000345.1:0-2931 GCA_964557905.1 uncultured Rikenellaceae bacterium
TTCGCGAATTTGATTCCGCCGATCCCGTAAAATACGATTTTGCACTTTTCGGACTTGGTGTAAATGAGAAATTCTGATGGCAAATCATTATTTCAGCTTCAAGCAATTCATAATATATCAGGACAAATGCGCCTTTAAAGTTGGCACGGATGGTGTACTGCTTGGCGCATACGCAGATATTTCAGATGCAAAATATATCCTGGATATCGGTACCGGAACAGGACTTATAGCTCTTATGCTTGCCCAGAGAAGTAATGCAGAAATAATTGCCATTGAACCGGATTCCGACTCGTTTGAACAAGCCAGCCGGAACATTGAAAACAGCAAATGGGGCAAAAGGATAAAGATTTATAATATTGACATGCAGAATTATGATTCGGGAACCAGAAGATTCGATTTGATTGTAACAAATCCGCCTTTTTTCACGGATTCACTAAAGAATCCCGATCCGGTGAAAGCTGCTTCACGGCATAATGATACACTGACTAATGTTGAACTCCTGAAGGGTGTTTCACGACTGCTATCAGATGAAGGAAGATTCCAGATCATCCTGCCTTACGCAGAAGGTAACATTTTTATTGCAGAAGCACAGGAATATGGTTTCTATTGTAATAACATATTGAAAATTAAGCCATTGCCAATAAGTGAAATAAGAAGACTTATACTGACATTCTCCCGGAAAAGACAAAAGATCAAAGAAAAGTTTCTGACCATTGAACACGGCAAAAGACATGAATTTACAGAAGATTATATTAATCTTACTAAGGATTTTTATTTGAATTTTTAGGGTATTAGCTGGCGCGGATTTGTAATCCGCGCCAGCATTATCAATTTATCATCTCACCCTCCGGCAATCCATACTCCTCTTTCATTTCTATTCCGAGGGTTTTTAATTCATCAATAACAGGATTATATATCTCGGGTACCACTGGTCTGTAAACTCCTTTAAGAGTGATCTTCTTTTCAAGGATCATCTTCACCGCAATAGATGCCGGAAGGGCTACAGTTCTGGCCACGGCAGTGTTGGTTAAGGGTGAGCCAAAATCGAGCATGGATGATTTTATCACCTCTGTCTTTCCATCCGGATATGATGCAAGGAAAATATGCTGCATCATAACAACATCCCTGTCATTTTCAGATAATGGCATCTTACGGATCATCCTGTCTGATGTAATTTCAAAAGGTGAAGTTTTTTTATGCTGCAGTTTCTCGTTGCTGAAAAATCCCAGCCATTCAAGGGATTGCATTGCTGAAGAAGATTCATTAATTCCGAGTTTCTTAGCAATGTTCTTTCTGAGATCAATATTACTTAATGCACTTCTTTCAGCAAGAAAACCGGAATAATCCATACCTGAATAATCAATCAAAGTATCGTCAAGCATGTTCAGCTGCTTCATCGCATCAAGAGTTTCACACCAGCCCCTGTACCGGAATGTTCCGCGATACATTGTTAATGCCTCATGTATTCCGTAAATATCAATGTAGCTGGTGGAATCCCTGTTGGGATAAACTTCAAGCTCTCCAAGACCAGGGAAATTATAGCTGAATCTGTCTTTAAAGAGGTTTACGGATTCTATTTTAACCTGCTTTCCTTTTTTTAAATATAATGCACTGTTTCTGCTTGCAAGAACGACTCCTTTAGGGCTCCATGAAAACTTGTATTTCATTGGATTATCCACAGCTTCAGGAGCAGGAAGAGCTCCGCAGAGGGAATAAAACTCTTCCACTTTACCATTTTTACCATGAATATGATCAATGATCTTCATTGCGGTCATATGGTCAATACCGGGATCAAGCCCGATCTCATTAAGCAGGATTATACCGGCATTTTTTGCTGATTCATCTAGAGCCTGCATTTCAGGCTGGACATACGATGTGGTGACAAGCGGTTTACCGCATTTGATGCAGGTCCTTGCCACCAGTGTATGGTACCTGTACGGCAGGAAAGAAACTGCTATATCATGTTCATTTACAAGTCTTTCAAGCGTATTTGCATCATCTGTTGACCACTTCAGTGATAATCCATCAGGATGACCTTTAATCATTCTGTCAGCCTTCTCTTTTGTAGTGGTGGCAACCGTTAATCCGAAACCATTTTTCAGTAAAAATTCAACCATGGGTTTTACTACAAGCCCCGCGCCAAGTATCAAAACCTTTTTCATAAAAATTATTGATAAATTTTAAGCAAGTTACTTATTCTTGCCGACAGAATTTATGATTTTTATTAGGGAAGGGGCGGGGAGACGGGTTGAAAAAATAAATTTATCTTTGTTAAGGATCAATAAAGTAATAACTGTCTCCGCTATCAAGCTTATATGCCGGATAACCATAAATATGTCGAAACTCCGCTGATGAAGCAGTATTACAGCATCAAGGCAAAGCATCCTGATGCGATACTTCTTTTCAGGGTCGGCGATTTTTATGAAACATTCGGCGAAGATGCAATCCGTGCGTCAGAAATACTGGGAATAACACTGACACGAAGAGCCAATGGTGCAGCTTCGTTTGTCGAACTTGCAGGATTTCCCTACCATGCAATAGACACATATCTTCCCAGGCTTGTAAGGGCAGGGCAAAGGGTTGCTATATGCGAACAGCTTGAAGATCCCAAGCTGGCAAAGAAAATTGTCAAAAGGGGGATCATAGAGCTCATTACTCCCGGTGTTTCTCTTAATGAAAATGTACTTAATCATAAGGAAAATAATTTCCTGGCGGCTGTCCATATTGAAAAGAAAATTGCAGGGGCCGCATTCCTGGATATATCCACTGGCGAGTTCCTTGTCACGGAAGGTACTGTGGAATATATAGATCAGATGCTGAATAATTTTCAGCCCAAGGAAGTCCTTTACGAAAAAACGAAGAAAGATCTTTTCCTCGAAAGCTTCGGCACAAAATTCTATACCTTCAAGCTGGATGACTGGATATTCACTC
>CAZLCF010000346.1:0-2930 GCA_964557905.1 uncultured Rikenellaceae bacterium
CAATGAATTCCTGGCCGGGCAAGGTTCTGCAGATCAATTATGTTGATCCGGATGAGTCAGACCTCAACGATCCTTTTAATGACTATATCGATAAAGCCGCCGATGTTGACAAGAGGATAAACAAGGATTTCTTTAAAGGCTTTGGAATTGTTGATTGTAAATCGACCTGGAAACCTAACGGGCTCATCAGGATGATCGCAGGCAACAAGGCAAAAAAATATGACACAACTATTCTTTTTGACTATCATGCTACGCTCCAGAAGGAATGGGGTATGCCCAAAGACAGTTACAGTGTGGTAATAGTTGATAAGAACAGGGTTGTAAGAGCAATATATAAAGGTAAGGTCCCGGAATCAGAGAACGAAAAGATCGTTCAGCTGATAATCGCACTTACCCGGGAATAACATATCCAAACAGAATTTTTTATAGGAGGCTCTTAGCAGTTTTGCACAGAGCCTTCTCTGTTTTTCTGAGTTCATGATATAAACTGATGATCCCAGATATTCAGTTTGCCTCACTCACATCGGAAATATCCTTACCGAGTCTGGCTTTTATTCTCTCCAGGTCGTTTTTCATTGTTGCGACAGCCTGAATCAGCTGTTTCTCAGGCAGGACAGGTTCGGGAAGCTCACTGCTGATATAGTTCACAAATTTCCAAATCTCCTTTACTTCATTAATATGGACTTCGTATGGTTCATAGATCGGATTCAGCGAATAGAGAACAAGCTTTCCGTCACTCTTCAGGTTATTTTCAACAACCTTAAAGACAATGCCATCATTAATGGTAAAAACGACGTAGGCCTTCCCGCTGATTATTTCGCGCCAATCCTGGACAAACTCACCGGTCACCCACGAACCGTCGGGTATTGGAAGCATTGAATCTCCCTTCAGCTGAAAAGTCCTGTACTTTCTTTTTTCAGAAAGAAATGGAAGCCTGAACCTGGGCAGTTCCTCGATATATTCAGGATCTGCATATCCAGTAGTATAGCCTGCTTTTGCCTTTTCCGGCACCAGCTCAATATTTTCCGCATTATCAGAGCCGACAGTTGTAGTCAGTACCCTGAGGTTGCTTCCTTTTAAATAGGCGTCATAACCCCTTTCCAGTTCACCAAGCTGGCTTTCCGACAGCTCTGATATATCGATCTTCAGCAATGTATCAATTGACAGGTTGAAGTATCGTGAGAATGAGACCAGGATTTCGATACCCGGCTGGGCCACACCGTTCTCATACCCGCTCAGGGTGGAACGTTTAAGGTTAAGGGCCACAGCGACATCATCCTGTGTCCTGCCCCTTCTTTTTCTTAAAAATTTTATGTTGGAAGTGAAGTACATAATAAAATATTGATTATATTGTAATCATAGAATTGATTAAATTTTAATCAAAACTAAAACATATTTGTTATATAAACAAGAAAAAACAAAAAAAAGTTTGGAGTGCCTAGAGTTTGGAGTACTTAAAGTTAGAAAACATGGAAAATAAAGAGTTTAGCAAAAGACTTGAGGAAAGAACAAAGGCTTTTGCAATAAGGATTATCAGATTATCAATCAATCTTCCGAGTAGTGTTGAAGGAAAGATAATCAGAAATCAGTTGACAAAGTCCGGGACCAGTATCGGGGCAAATTATCGTGAGGCAAACAGGGCAAGAAGCAAAGCCGATTTCAAGAACAAAATCAAAATTTGTGAAAGTGAAGCGAACGAGACATGTTACTGGCTTGAAATCATCAGAGATCTAAAATGGATAGAACCTCAATTATTGGAATCCTCTCTCAATGAAGCAAATGAATTGCTCGCAATTTTTACTTCGATCGGCAAAAACTTACAACTCTAAGTACTTTAGGCACTCTAGGCACTTTTAACTTGAAAATGTTTATTGCCGGCAACATAGAACGCTCCATCCTGCATCTTGACCTCGACACCTTTTTTGTATCGGTGGAGAGGCTGAAGAACAGCAAGCTTACCGGGAAACCGGTGATAATAGGCGGCATGTCGGATCGCGGCGTGGTAGCGAGCTGCAGCTATGAGGCAAGGAAGTACGGAGTTAATTCCGCCATGCCCATGAAAATGGCCAGGAACATGTGTCCCGATGCCATAATAATACGCGGTGACATGGAATCGTACAGTAACTATTCAAACATGGTTACTGATATAATTGCGGAGAGAGCGCCGCTTTATGAGAAGTCTTCGATTGATGAGCATTATATAGACATTACCGGCATGGATCGCTTTTACGGGTGCTATAAATGGTCGCATGAACTGCGCCAGTATATAATAAAAGAGACCGGATTGCCCATTTCAACAGGACTTTCCATAAACAAAACTGTTTCAAAGATCGCAACGGGCGAGGCAAAGCCAAACGGCGAGATAGAGGTACAAAAAGAGATAGTCCTCCCCTTTCTTGATCCGCTCTCAATAAGCAAAATACCGATGATCGGACAGAAAACCTATCACGTGCTCCGGTCAATGGGCATAGCAACCATATACACCTTACGGAACATTCCTGCAGAGATGCTCGAAAAGCTGATGGGCAAGAACGGCATCGAGGTGTGGAAAAGGGCAAATGGAATAGATCCCACCCCGGTGATCAGCTATTCGGAACAGAAATCCATAAGCACAGAGCATACATTTGAAAAAGACACCACCGATGTGGCAAGGCTTAATCAGCTGCTGGTGAGCATGGTGGAAAAGATCGCATATGACCTCAGGAAACAGGAGAAGCTGACCTCCTGTGTCACGGTTAAAATAAGATACTCAAATTTTGATACGCACACCCTGCAAAAAAGGATACCCTATACGGCTTTCGATCATGTGCTTGCAGATATTGCCAAGGAGCTGTTCGCCCGGCTGTACCAGAGGCGTATGCTTATAAGGCTTATAGGGGTCAGGTTCAGCCACCTGGTACAGGGGGTTCAGCAACTCGATATGTTCGACG
>CAZLCF010000347.1:0-2916 GCA_964557905.1 uncultured Rikenellaceae bacterium
TGCGAAGCTCAAAGTTCTTGCCAAGATAGACTTTTCTTACATGTTCATCTTCAGCCAGTTGTGAAGAAGTTCCCGACATCAGTATCTTGCCTTCGAACAGAAGGTATGCACGATCGGTTATAGAGAGGGTCTCATGTACATTGTGGTCGGTAATAAGGATACCTATGTTTTTATTTCTCAGGTGCGAAACGATACTCTGGATATCTTCCACTGCAATGGGGTCAACACCGGCAAAAGGTTCATCCAGCAGTATGAATTTAGGTTTGAGGGCCAGCGCCCTTGCAATCTCGGTTCTTCTTCTCTCACCTCCTGACAGCTGAATCCCTTTGTTTTTTCTTATTCTCTGGAGCCCGAATTCATTCAGAAGCGACTCTACTCTTTCTTCCTGTTCTTTTTTTGTAAATCCTGACATTTCAAGTACGGCCCTGAGGTTGTCTTCTACAGACAGGTTCCTGAAGACTGATGCCTCCTGGGCAAGATACCCTATACCTTTCCGGGCACGCTTATAGACCGGAAGAGTTGTAATCTCTTCATCATCAAGAAATATCCTGCCCTCACGCGGCCTGATAAGACCTACGATCATATAGAAGGAAGTTGTCTTGCCGGCGCCATTAGGCCCAAGAAGACCTACTATTTCTCCCTGTTCAACTTCAATTGACACATGGTCGACAACGGTGCGGCTTCGATATTTCTTGACAAGGTTTTCGGTATGCAGTTTCATGAGAGGATTTATGAGGTTGAAGTTGATGTCTTATCTGAAACGCTATCATTCATAAATTCAGTATGCTCTTTCTCCTTATTTCTTACTACTGCTGCCGAAACAAATATACTTATCTCATATAGCAATAAAAGCGGAATGCTGACAAGCAACTGTGAAAATACATCAGGCGGTGTAATAATCGCAGCAATAATAAAAATGACAACAATTGAGTGTTTCCTGTATTTCCTCATGAAAGCAGGAGTTATAATCCCGATTTTTGTCAGGAAAAATGCAATTATCGGGAGTTCAAAGACTATGCCTGTAGCCAGGCAAATAGAAGTAAGCGTTCCGATATATGATCTGACATTTATCTGGTTTACCACATCCGCGCTTATCTGATAAGTAGTAAGAAAATGTATTGAGAGGGGTGCGAGCAGGTAATACCCGAAGAGAACACCAATAAAAAAAAGTAATGATGATGCCAGCACAGCTCCCCTTGCGTGTTTTGCCTCATTGGAATGAAGGGCAGGTCTCAGGAACCTCCAGAATTCATAAATAACAACCGGGAATGCCAGTATTAATCCTGCAACAAGCGAAACAACGATATGTGTAGTTATTTGTCCCGACATTTTGATACTAATAAGGTTTACGGGCTTTTTATTGATGCATAGCTTTTCACTAAAGCTGCATAAAAGCCGGTTTGTAATGAACTGCGGATCTTTCGGGGCAAGGATTACTTTGTCAAAAATGAAATTCTTAAAGAGAAAGGCGACAACCATAAATACTACAATAGCAATAATTGAACGGATAATATGCCACCTCAGCTCTTCAAGATGTTCCAGGAATGACATCTCTCCTTCGCCCTTCATCCCTTTTTTCCAGTTAAACGCCATCGGAACAATTTTTTCCCCTGTAAAATTTCAGCGTGTAAAGATGATAAATCTTATTGTTCAAAACAATACAAGTGCTGTTATATGTTGAATATATAAAAAACAAATTTGTTAATAATTAAATAAAAATAGTATTTGATCAGGAAATTTATTAATTTTAGATAAACTGTCAGAAAGGTTAGTTTTTTACAGTTTATAAGGTTGTTAATCAGTCATGAAGCAAATGGTAAGTGATGCAACCATACATGATTATTTAAAGAGGTATTTTGGCTTTGATACATTTAAGGGGAACCAGGAACAGATAATAAAAAATGTACTGGCCGGAAGGGATACCTTTGTTCTGATGCCAACAGGCGGAGGGAAGTCGCTATGTTACCAGCTGCCAGCTGTAATGGGGCAGGGAACGGCAATAGTCATTTCACCGCTTATTGCACTGATGAAAAACCAGGTTGATGCGATGCGCAATTTCAGCACAAACGACGATGTAGCTCATTTTTTGAATTCCTCTCTCACAAAAACCGAAATCACCCGTGTAAGAAAAGATGTACTTGACCAGGAAACAAAATTATTGTATGTCGCACCTGAATCATTGACAAAAGAAGAGAATATTGAATTTCTCAAGAATGTCAAAGTTTCATTTTATGCAATAGATGAAGATTATTGCATTTCAGAATGGGGTCACGATTTCAGACCTGAATACAGACGTATCAGGCCGATAATAGATACTATAGGCAGATCTTCGATCATTGCTCTTACCGCTACAGCCACACCAAAAGTACAGCATGATATCCAGAAAAATCTTAGCATACTGGAAGCAGATATTTTCAAATCTTCCTTTAACAGACCTAACCTTTATTATGAAGTAAAGTCAAAGCAGGATGTCACAAAAGAGATAATCAAGTACATAAAAAACAACTCGGGGAAATCAGGAATAATATATTGCCTGAGCCGTAAGAAAGTTGAAGAGATGGCTGAAGTGCTGAAAGTCAATGGAATCAAGGCACTTCCGTATCATGCAGGGATGGACTCGGCAACAAGAACCCAGAACCAGGATAAATTCCTGATGGAAGAAGCGGATGTTATCGTGGCTACCATAGCGTTCGGAATGGGGATCGATAAGCCGGATGTGAGGTTCGTGATCCATTATGACATTCCCAAGAGCCTGGAGGGCTATTACCAGGAAACCGGCCGTGCCGGACGTGACGGGGGAGAAGGGAACTGCATTGCATATTACAGCTACAACGACATCCTTAAACTCGAAAAATTCATGCAGGGGAAACCCATTGCCGAACAGGAAATCGGGAAACAGCTCCTTCTGGAAACAGT
>CAZLCF010000348.1:0-290 GCA_964557905.1 uncultured Rikenellaceae bacterium
AAAGAAAATATTTGGTAATCCTCTCCGAAATGAACCTGTGATCGAACATATCCGACACGGTTGAGATATCGGCTGTTTTTCCCGACTTAAGCAATATCCTGACTTCGGGTGCATCAGGGGTATATGCCAGGTTCGAAATACTGTTCGTGAAGACATAATAATCTGTCATTTCTGTACTGATGCCTTTCAGGTCAGCTGTCATAGCCTTCAGCCTGTTTACCCTTTCCTTAGGGAACGGTTCATTCTGCAGTTCTATTGCGAGAAGATCTCTTTTCATTAACCTGGCTGAA